>NZ_JBSFBM010000046.1:0-27701 GCF_053592955.1 Micromonospora sp. NPDC002411
CACTGGATCACGGTCAGCGGTAGCTGCAACACCCGTGAGCAGGTCCTCAAGCGCGACGGCACCTCCGTCGTCGTGGACAGTTCCTGCGCGGCCACCTCCGGCCGCTGGTACAGCCCGTACGACGGCGCGACCTGGACGGCGGCCTCCGACGTCGACATCGACCACGTGGTGCCCCTGGCGGAGGCGTGGCGCTCCGGCGCGAACTCGTGGACGACCAGCCGCCGGCAGAGCTTCGCCAACGACCTGAGCCGGCCGCAGTTGATCGCGGTGACGGACAACGTCAACCAGTCCAAGGGCGACCAGGATCCCTCCACCTGGCAGCCGCCGCTGTCGTCGTACCGGTGCACCTACAGCAAGATGTGGATCACCGTTAAGTACACCTGGGGTCTGACGTTGCAGTCGTCGGAGAAGTCCGCCCTGCAGAACATGCTCAACACTTGTAGCTCCTGAACACGACCACGACCCGGCGGCGCGTCCTGGTGACGCGCCGCCGAGGCCGGGCTGTGCGCGATGCCCGTACGATCGTCACGTGCGTCCTGGTGGGCAGACTCGCGCCGGTGTGCCTCAGTGGGACATCGCCGTCCCGACCCGGCCGAGTCGGCTGGCGGGCACCACCATGGCGGGGTTCAGCGACCGGGCCAACAGTTTCGTCGACGTCGAGGTGATCCCTCACCCGGGTGTCACGATGGTCTTCGACCTCGGCGACCGGCCGCTGGTCATCGATGACGGCAACGGGCAGCAACGGCGGGGGCGTGTCGTCGCGGGGCTCGCCCCCAACCGTGTTCGCGGGCAGGGCCAGCCGGGCAGCTTCACGTGCCTTCAGGTGCGGATGTCGCCGGTGGTGGCGCATGCGGTGCTCGGCGCCGCGTCCGAGATGAGCGGGGCCGTGCTCGACCTCGATGATCTCTGGGGGAGCGACGCCCTGCGGACCCAGGAACGGCTGCGCGCCGCCACGTCGTGGGAGGACCGGTTCGCGGTCGCGGAGGCCGCGTTGGCGCGGCGTCACGACGCGGGACGCGCTGTCGATCCGGAAGTCGCCTTCTCGTGGGGACGGATGGTGGACAGCCGAGGGCAGCTGCGGATCGATCGGCTCGCCGCTGAGGTCGGATGGAGCCGCAAGCGGTTGTGGTCACGTTTCCGGTCGCAGATCGGCGTCACCCCCAAGCGGGCCGCGCAGCTCATCCGGTTCGACCACGCCGCCCATCTCCTCGCCGCCGGTCACACCCCCGCCGTGGTGGCGGCGGACAGCGGCTACGCAGACCAGTCCCACCTTCATCGGGACGTCACGACGTTCACCGGATCGACGCCCGCGAAGGTGGCCAGGGCGCCGTTCCTCGCCGTCGACGATGTCGCGTGGCCGGTCCGGCGCTGACGCACTCGCGGAGAGCCGGTGGCCGACGGGCCGGGAACATTCGTCCAAGCCACCCGTGGGCACCGACTGTGACAGTGAGCTTCCAGCGTCGTCACGCCCAGGAGGACTCATGAGAACCACGGCTCCGCTCGGCACCCGTCTCCTCAGGGACACGCAGGACTGGGAGGCCATGAGCGACGACCAGGTGATCCTGGCGCGGGACAAGGCCAACCGGGCGGCGACGTCCCGAGCCGCCTGGGTCGTCACCGGCCGGGTCGACAGTCGCGCCCAGGTCTCGGAGGAGACGATCGACCTTCCGGGTCGCCGTCTGGTGCTGCGCGTACACCGACCGAAGGCCGCAGGCCGGGAACTGCCACTGATCGTGTCCTTCCACGGTGGGGGGTTCATCGCGGGGACGGCGGCACAGAACGACTGGCTCAACAGCCACCTCGCGGCCCGATGCCCTGCCGTGGTGGTGTCGGTGGAATATCGCCTCGCCCCGGAGCACCCGCTGCCCCAGCCGATCGAGGACGGCTACGACACCCTCGTCCGGCTCGTCGAAGACTCCGCCGCCTGGGGCGTCGACCCGGGCGCTGTCGCGGTCATGGGGGAGAGCGCCGGCGGCACGATCGCCGCGCTCATCGCCCACCGCGCGGCGAAGGACGGTCCGCCGCTCGTCGCCCAGGTACTGAACTACCCCGTCACGGACTGGACCGAGACCATGACCGGGTACCCGTCGATCGACGAGAACGCCGACAATCCCACTCTGCCGCTGTCCCGGTTGCGCGCGGCCCGACGGTTGAGCGTCCCGTCCACCCTCGATTCGCGCGGTGTCTCACCCCTCATGGCCGACACCTTCGCGGGACTGCCGCCGGCACTCGTCGTCACGGCCGCGCTGGATCCCTTGGCCGACCACGGACGACATTACGTCGAGCGACTCCGCGAAGGCGGCACCGATGCTCGCCTGACCTGCCACGCGAGAGCCGTCCACACCTTCCTGAGCATCCCCGGCCTGGTGCCGGCCGCCCGGCCGGCGCGACGCGAAATCCTGACCTTCCTGAGACGCCACCTGCACGCGGCTCAGCGGCGAGAATAGAAAGAGTGGCCCCTGCCTTCGTGCTGCACCACCACCGCAAACCACGACCGCACTTCGACCTGCGGCTCGAGGAGCGCGGAGTGCTGCGCTCCTGGGCGGTTCCTCGGGGCCTGCCGGACAGCCCGGACGACAACCGGCTCGCGATCGCGGTGCCCGACCACGACCTCGATCACCTCACCTACGAGGACGCCGACAAGTCGATCGCCGACATCGGCACCTGGGAGGAGCACGACCGGACCGACCGCCGGATGCTGTTCACGTTGCACGGCCGCACCGGCCGACGGCGCTACGCGCTGATCCGTACCGGCGAGGGGTGGCTGCTTCACCTGACGAAGGAGCAGTCACCGGACGACCGCGGATAGCCGGCGCGGTTGCGGCTCGTGCGCCGTTCGGCTCAGCCCATCGCCGCCGCGAGGTCGGCGGCGGCCTCGAACGTCGACGCGGCCCGTTCGGTCTCGTCAGCGGTGAGCGCGACACGGTCGACGCGGGCCAGCATCTCCGCCGCCGTCTCCTGGTCGTGCAGCACCATCGCCAGTTCGGCACGGTAGACGAGCACCTGCACCTGCGCGACCGGGTCGTCGTCGGGTTGCGGGTGCGCCAGCGCGCTGTCGAGAATGCGGACGGCCTGGTGCGCGTCGCCCCGGGAGTCGCCCTGCACGACGGCGTTCGCCAGGGCCTTGGCGAGCCGCCCGGCCGGCAACGACTCCGGCGTGGGGGCCGTGGCGGGGCTCTGTACCACCCGGATCCAGTTGCCACCGGGGTCGATGACGCTGAACCCGCCCAGCCCGTCGGCATTCCGGCGCGCCCGGGGCCGCGTCATCCGCGGAACGCCGGCCACCAACACCTTGCCGTACGCGGTCCGCATGCCCGCGGCGAATGCCCGGTGTAGTTCCTCGATGTCCGAGGTGAGGACGAGACACGAGCCGTAGGACTGTTCGGGGTCGAACCCGGGCATCTCGAAGAAGTGCAGGTGCAGATCCTCGCGTCGCAACGCCACGTACGGGTTGGGCTTGCGCTGCTGGTGCGTGGAGTGGAATCCGAGTGCCGCGTAGAAGGTGGCGATGTCGTCGATGGACGCGCAGGGCAGCAGGGGAATGGTCACCTCGTTGGTCATGGCTCATTCCTAGGTGGCGCGGGACACCGCTCGCACATGGAAATAGCCGAACGTCGCCGCTTGCCGTCCGATCGGGCGATGTGGCAGGACGTCACCAGGGCATTGTCAGAGGCGCTCGGCCGGCACGAAGTGCCCTGCGTTCGAGGTCGTGGGCGCGCGTTCGTTGCCCCGATTTCCGGCGACTGCTTAGGTGGGGCCTATGCGGGTGGCGACGGCGTGAGGGTGATCGTTCTCGGGGGAACCTGGTTCGTCGGGCGGGCCATCGTCGCAGCGCTGCGGGCGGCTGGGCACACTCCGCTGGTGGTCCATCGAGGACGTGCCGAGCCAGCCGATCTCGCCGACGTGGAACATCTCCACGCGGAGCGGCAGTCCTGGCCGGCTCACCGGGACACTCTCGCCGCGTTCGAGCCGGGCGCGGCGATCGACGTGTCGGCGGAGAACGGGGCGGGCGCCCGAGCGGCACTGGACGCCCTGCCTTCGGGCATCCGGCTCATCGCCCTGTCCAGCGTCGACGTGTACCGAGCCTACGAAGGCATGTTGGCTCGCCGGCTGACCGACGCGGTCCCCCTGACCGAGGCATCCGCCCTGCGCACCGTGCGTCACGTGGAGGGGCCACACTGGGAAAACCTTGAGCTGGAGGAACGCTACCTGGCCGCCGGCGCAATGGTTCTTCGTCTCGGTGCTGTCTACGGCGAGCACGACTACCAACGCCGCTTCGAGCCGGTTCTGCGGCGCATCAGAGGTGGACGGACAGTCCTGCCCGTCGGCGCTGGTAACTTCCTGTTCAGCCGCGTCTATGTGGGAGACGTTGCACGAGCGGTGCTTGCAGCCGTCACGTTAGACCATCGACGCCACGGTTGCTTCAACATCGTCGAAACTCAGACTGCTCCCATGGGGCTGTTCTACGCACAGATCATCGCCGCAGCCGGGGCTGATCTCGAGCTCGTTCGCGTCAGCGACGAGGTATTGCCGGCCGACCTTCGCGCCAGCGCGGCCGTCGGCCAGCATCTCCTGGCCAGCGGGCAGAAGGCACGCGATGTGCTCGGATGGCGGGACTCCGATCCGCAGGAGGCCCTACGACGCTCTGTGCAATGGCATCGTGCGAATCCGCCGAAGGACTGGGATGCCGATTTCTCGGGTGACGACGTGGCGCTGCGGACGCTCTGATTGCGGTATGCGGCGGTGACGGGGCTTCGTCTCCGCATAATCAGCGTGTGGAGTCCGAAAATGACAATGGTCGGTTGGTGCGTCAGCCCGGCCGGCTGATTTCGTTCAGCGATGCGGTGTTCGCCATCGCCGTGACACTCCTGGTGTTGGAGATCCAACCTCCGCAGGATTTCGGGCATCTCCTCCGGGGTCTCGGCGCGTTATGGCCGTCCTACCTGGGATACGCGTTGAGCTTCCTGCTCGTCGGGCAGGTGTGGGTCAACCACCACGTCATGTTCGACCGTGTCCGGCACGTCGACCGGCAGGTCCTGTTCCTCAACACGTTGTTGTTGATGGTCATCGCCTTCCTGCCGTTCTCCACCTCGCTCCTCGCCGACGCCATTCGCGCGGAGTTGGGGCTGCGTACGGCGGTTGTCGTCTACGGTGCGACGCTGTGGACGGCGGCGGCCCTGTTCAACGTCATCTGGGCCCATCTTCGCCGGGCCAAACTGCTGGACCCCGACCTCGGACCCTTCGGCATTCGCGCCATCGGCCGACGATTCGCGCTCGCGTTGGTCTGGATCGGCTCCGGAATCCTCGTCGGCGCCTTCGTGCCAATAGCGGGCGTCGTCATCATCGCCGGCTTCCTGCCCGCCTACTACCTGCCCATCCGCGGCGAGTACGGCGAGGGAAGGGCGGCGCCCTAGCCCCTGGTGTGCCCTCACGCCCTCACGCCCACGCCGAAGATCCGAGCAACTTCCGGGACATTGCTGCTTCAGACGTGCGGGAGACACCAACAACCCTGATGTTGCGACGGTCTGGGTGCGCATGGACTGGCCCGGGATCGGCTCGGTGTGGGCCGACGACGGGAGGTCGCCGGCCCACCGGGCCGACTGGCTATCGGACCCGAACGTGCTGAGGGCCTGCCGTCGCGGGAGCGTAGGTCGGGTCACCGGAGTAGCTGACGACGACCGGGTGCACCCCCGCCGACAGCCCCGCGGTCGACAGCGTGACGACGGCCTCGCCTCCCGACAGCGCAACGGTCCGCGTGGTGCCGCCGACGGTGACGGCGACCTCGCCGGTCACCTTCGGTGCCTTGCCGTGCGGCGAGCGGGCTCGCACGTCGACGTTCACCGTGACCGTCCCACCACGCACGACCGAGGCGGGCGTCGCCTTCGCGCGTACCGTCGCTCCGGCCGCGCCCGGTGGCGTCAGGGTGACCTGGGCGGTGGCCCTCCTGGTCGGGTCGACCACCGACGTTGCCACGACGGTGAGCGACGGCGCGGTCTCGGCAGCGGCCACCGAGAGCAGGCCGTCAGCGGAGATGGTCGTGCCCGCCGAGGTCGCACCCTCGACCGACCACGTCACCGCCGGACTCACACCCTCGTTCGTCGTCACCCGGGCGTTGAACTGCCTGGTCCAGTTCCAGCCCTGCGTCAGGCGGGCCGTCCCCGGCGTCACCGAAACGGTGTCGACCCCGGACCACAGGTGGTCCCTCGCGAAGATGGTGAAGAGTTGACCCGCCGTCATGCCGTCGTGCGCGCCGGGGACCTGCGTCGTCGCGGCGGCGTACCCCCGGGCCCGGAAGTTGTCAGCGATGGCGTTCTGGGCGTTGAGGTTGCCCTCGAAGACCCCGTTGCCGAGGAACACGGAGAGTGGTTCGTCCCCGACCGCGGCCGCGATGTTGTCGTAGTCCTGCGCGGTGAGGGACGGATTGCCGGAGAAGTGTCCGTAGAACCCGAACGTGGTCGGGTAGTTCCTGATGACGACCCCGCCGGTCATCCCGCCGTAGGAGAACCCGGCGTAGGCGCGCCCCGTACGCTCGGTCGAGACGTTGTAGTTCTCCTCGATGAGGGGAAGGATCGTCTGGACCAGGTTGTTGGCGGCGTTCGTCTGGTTGTAGGAGGCGAAGCCGAGGCTGGTGCCGGTGAAGTGGTTCCCCATGGTGACGACCACCGTCGGCTCGATCTCGCCCTTGGCCGTCATGTTGTCCAGGATGTTCGGGACGTTCGCCGGGACCATGAAGTCGGTCTCGTCACCGAAGATGCCGTGGGCGAGATACGCGACCTTGTACGGCTCGGGCCGGTTGGCGTCGTAGTTGGCGGGCAGGTAGACGCCGAGGTGGTGGCCGCCGTCGCCGAGGATCGTGGTGTACGGGACGTACTGGACGGTGCCGCGCCGCGAGCGGTCCTTGATCGGCAGCTCGTACTCGGCACGTTCCCTCAGCACCGGGTCGTTCTGCTTCTTGTCGTACGGCACGTACACGGCATCGAGGACGTCGTTGTTCCTGACCCGGAACGAGGATTCGCCGGGCGGCCGAGGATTCGTCGAGGCCGGATCCCAGATGCGCTTGTTGACCCAACCCTGGGTCGGGTCCCAGACCCTATACCAGTAACTGAGACCTCCCGCGTGCAGCGGGACGGAGACCGACCAGTTTCCCTTCGCGTCCCTGGTCATGTCCCGGAGGAACTCGGTGCCTCCGGCGTGGTAACGCCCCGGCTGCCAGGCTTCCGGCTGGTACCGGGTGGTGCCCGTGCCGACGTCCAGCAGGGTCAGGTCCCCGGCCAGGCGGACCTGGGTGGCGGAGGGATTGTGGTAGACGAACCGGACGGTGTACCCGGTCGGTGAATGACGGTCCTTCTTGACGGTCGCGCCCTCCACTGTCGTGGGCCTGCCCGCGGCGGAGGCTGGTGTGGGTGCGATGGCGCCCGCACCGAGTGACACGAACGCGAGCAACGAGATCACACGCCTGAGCCGGCGTCTTCCGATCGCTCTCCTCATCCGACAGTGCTCCTCTGTCTCATGACGCTTCGCCTGATGGGGACGGGTGCAGGCGAAGCGACCGGTGGGTGGCGGCGTCCTCGACCGTGGGCACGATCGATGGACTCGGCGAACAGCTAAATCGAATTAGCATCGGGAAGTCTCGCTGGATGGTCCATCGGGTGTCAAGGGGTTCGAGGTCGTTAGGGGTGGGCCGGCGGAGGGCTGGTCCGTAGATTGAGCTGCGGTTGCGTCCGTGCGGCCGCGAGGGGGCTGGCCATGCTGTTGCCGTCGTTGTCCGGAGATGGGCCCGACCGTGCGGACGCCGTGAGCGTCGATGGCCACGTCATCTCCCGGGAAGCATTGCGGGCCAGCGCGGGCGCGGTGGCCGCCGACATCGCCGGGGCCGCGACGGTGGCGGTGCTCGCCAGCCCGGGTGTGCCGACCGTGGCCGCGATCGTCGGTGGTCTGCTGTCCGGGGTGGCGGTGGTTCCGGTGCCGCCGGACACCGGCGCGGCCGAGCTGGCCCATGTGCTCACCGACTCCGGGGCCGAGCTGCTGCTGGCCGGTGAGCCGGAGGCACCGGTGCTGGTGGACTGTCCGATCCCGGTGCTGCCTGTCGACGTCGCCCGACGCGGTGACCTGTCGGGCGTCGACCCCGACCCGTCCACGACCGGGTTGATCCTCTACACCAGCGGCACCACCGGCCCACCGAAGGGCGTGTTGCTGAGTCATGCCGCGATCCGGGCCGGCATCGACGCTGTCGCGCATGCCTGGGACTGGACCGACGAGGACGTCCTCGTGCAGGGGTTGCCGCTCTATCACGTACACGGCCTGATCCTGGGTCTGTTGGGGCCGCTGCGGGTCGGCTCGCCGCTGGTGCACACCCGGCGGCCGACGCCGGGCCGGTACGCCGCCGCGCGAGGTTCGATGTACTTCGGGGTTCCCACGGTGTGGGGCCGGGTCTGCGCCGAGCCGGCCGCCGCCCGCGCGTTGTCCGCGGCCCGGCTGCTGGTCTCCGGCAGCGCGCCGCTACCCGCACCGGTCTTCGCCGAGCTGGAGGCGCTGACCGGGCACCGGCCCGTCGAGCGGTACGGGATGACCGAAACGCTGATAACGCTCAGTACGCGGGCTGACGGCCCCCGACGGGTCGGTTCGGTCGGCCGTCCGGTACGCGGAGTGCAGGCACGGCTCGTGGACGACACGGGTGCGCCGGTGCCGGCCGACGGGCGGACCTTCGGTGCGTTGCAGATCCGTGGCGCGACGCTGTTCGACGGCTATCTGCACCTGCCCGAGAAGACCGCCGAGACGTTCACCGCCGACGGCTGGTTCCGCACGGGTGACGTGGCGACTGTCGACGAGGCGGGGGACTTCCGCATCGTCGGGCGGGCCAGTGCCGACATCATCAAGAGCGGCGGGTACCGGATCGGCGCCGGTGAGATCGAGGACTGCCTCCTCACCCACCCGCAGGTGCGCGAGGTGGCGGTGGTCGGTGCCCCGCACGCCGACCTGGGCCAGGAGGTGGTCGCGTTCATCGTCGGCGAGGAGTCGCTGGCCGCCCGGTCATTGGTGACCTATGTGGAAAAACGGTTGTCCCGGCACAAGCGGCCTCGCCACGTGCACGTGGTGGAATCATTGCCGCGCAATGCCCTGGGCAAGGTGCAGAAGGCAACATTACTGTCGCTGTTGGAATCCGGAACCTTGCCGGGCAGTGTCTGACGTATGTCATTCCGGTGACCGCCTAGCCGAAAGGTGGAGTTTTGGCTGGGACCTTCGGGCATCTAAGTGCCTCTCGTGTTTTCGACCCGTGGTGACTGCTCGTAGTCTCTAGTCGAACACGGGGGGTGAGTCGTGCATCTAGATGTCTCTATCTCCGGGCCGATCAGGCCACGGTCGAGAAGCTCGATCGGTAGCCGACCGGGGGGCCGGCACCGATCGACGACGGCAATGTCGCATCACCGCTGGGGAGGTGCGCGTGGAGGTACGGGTTCTGGGGCCGCTTGAGGTTCTGGTCGACGGCAGACGGCTGGACCTGGGTGGGCACCGCCAACAGATCGTGTTCGCCAGCCTCGCACTGGAGGCCAACCGGGTCGTCCCGGTGGGGCGCCTGATGGAGGCCATCTACGGCGACGACCTGCCCAGCACCTCTCGCGCCCAGGTGCAGATCTGCGTCTCGGCGCTCCGACGGCTGTTCAACACCCACGACTACCCGGACACCATCGTCACCCGCTCCCAGGGCTATCTGCTCCGGGTCACGGACGGTGCTCTGGACCTCGACCGGTTCGTCGGTTTCGTCGAGAGCGGCCGGCGGGCCCGTTCCGCGCAGAACGCCGACGAGGCGGTTCGACACATTCGCGCCGCCCTCGCCCTCTGGCGTGGCCGCGCTCTCTACGGGCTGGAGAGTCGGCTGGTCCAGTCGGCGGGCAACCGCCTCGACGAGCGGCGGATCAACCTCCACGAGGACTGCGTCGAACTCGAACTGGAACTCGGCCGGCACCGCGATCTCATCCCGGAACTCGCCGACCTGGTCGAACAGCATCCACTGCGGGAACGGCTCCGCGGGCAGCTGATGCTCGCCCTATACCGGTCCGGCCGCCAGGCCGAGGCTCTCGACGTCTACCGGCAGGCCCGCCGCACGATGATCGACGAGCTGGGTCTCGAACCGAACCAGTGGCTCCAACAGCTGGAACACGCGATCCTCACCTCGGACGAGGAACTCGCCGCACCGGTGTCACCCGCGCCGGCCCCGCCAGCGCCGACCGCCCCCGCGCCGCTGCCGCCGGTCCCACCGGCGCTCGTCGTCGCGCCGGTGGACGACCTCCCCCTCGGCGCGATCAGCCCGCCGGTGATCGTCGCTCCCACCGAACCAGTCATCCCGGTCACCGTGCCGTGCCTGCTCCCCACTGACATCGCCGACTTCACCGGCCGGTCCAAGCAGATCGACGTCATCGAGCAGCAACTGTTGATGGCGGCCGAGAGCCCCACGCAGTTCGCGGTGCCGATCGTGGTGGCCGCCGGCAAACCCGGCATCGGCAAGACCACCCTCGCCGTGCACGTGTCGCACCGCGCGGCGACCCGGTACCCGGACGGGCAGCTCTTCGCGGACATGCACGGCCGCAGCCCGCAGCGGGTCGGCCCGATGCAGGTGCTGGAACGCTTCCTGCGGACCCTCGGCGTCCCCGGCACCGCGATGCCCGAGGTGCTGGAGGAACGCGCCGAGCTCTACCGGGACCTGCTCTCCGACCGCCGGATGCTCATCGTGCTGGACAACGTGGCCGGTGAGAGCCAGGTGCTGCCCCTGCTGCCCGGCACCCCCCACTCGGCCGTCCTGGTCACCAGCCGCAGTCGGCTGGCCGGCCTGCCCGGCGCGATCCACCTCGACGTCGACGTCTTCGACGAGGAACATTCGCTCGAACTGCTGGCGCACGTCGCCGGACGGGAACGGATCGAGCAGGAGCCCGAAGCGGCCGCCCAGCTCGCCTTTCTGTGCGGGAACCTGCCCCTGGCCCTGCGGATCGCCGGCGCACGGCTCTCCGTACGGCAGCACTGGACCGTCGAGCATCTCGTCGAGCGGCTCGACAACGAGGCGCGGCGCCTGGACGAGCTGAAGCACAGCGGGATGGGCATCAGGGCGAGCATCTCGCTCACCTACGACAGCCTCACCGAGGAGGCCCGCCGGCTCTTCCGTCGGCTCGCCGTCCTCGACGTGCCGTCGTTCTCCGGCTGGGTCAGCGCCGCACTGCTCGACGAGCCGGTGATGCAGGCCCAGGACCTGCTGGACGACCTCGCCGAGGCGCAACTCGTGGAGAGCACGAGCATGGGTCCGGGGCAGGTCCCGCAGTACCGGTTCCACGACCTGATCCGGGTCTTCGCCCGGGAACGCCTCGCCGCCGAGGAGAGCGTCGCCGACCGCAACGCCGCGCTGTGCCGGGTGCTCGGTGCACTGCTGTTCCTCGCCGAGGCCGCCCACTGTGGTCTGCACGGGGGGCCCTACTTCATCCTCAGCAGCGACGCCCCCCGCTGGCCGTTGCCGCAACGACTGACCGAGCAGCTGGTCGCCCGTCCGCTGAGCTGGTTCGAACGGGAGCGGCACTCGCTCGTCGCCGGCGTCCGCCAGGCCGCGCAGGCCGGGTTCACCGACCTGTGCTGGACACTCGCCCACATCGCGGTGACCCTCTTCGAGCCACGCATCTACCTCAACGACTGGCGGGAGACCCACCGCATCGCGCTCGCGGCCAGCAAGACGGCGGGTGACAGGCGGGGGCAGGCGGCCATGCTCTACTCCAACGGCTCGCTGTTCCTCGCCGAGCAGAGGTTCGACGAGGCGCGCCGCGACCTGGAAGCGGCCGGGGTCATCTTCCAGGACCTCGACGACGAGCAGGGGCTGGCGCTGGTCACCCGGCAGATCGCGTTCGCCGACCGGATCCGAGGGGACCTGCCGGCCGCCGCCACCCGCTACGAGCACGCGTTGAACAGCTTCCGTCGCAGCGGCGACCTGGGCGCCGCGGCCTACGTCCTGCACAGTCTGGCGCAGGTGCACATGGAGAGCGGACATCCGCAGGACGCGTTGGCCATCCTGCCCGAGGCGCTGGTGATGAGCCGCAGCGCCCGCAGTCGCCGGGTGGAGGCGCAGGTGCTGCACCGCATGGGCGACACCTACCTGAACACCGGGGACCCGCTCGCGGCGGCCAGCGCCTTCGCCGAGGCGTTGGCGGTGGTGCAGGACATCGGCGACCCGGTCGGTGAGGCGTACGCGCTGCACGGGTTGGGCGTGGCGCACATGACCGCCGGTGATCTGACCGCCGCCGAGACAGCGTTGCAGAGCGCCCTGGGCCTGGCGAGCACGGCTGGGGAACGACTCATCGAGGCGCGGGTGTCGCTGGCGCTGGGCGAACTCGCCCTCGAACGCGGCAGTGCGACGCAGGCGGTGGTGCACCTGCACCGGGCACTGGGACTGTTCCGGGGCATCCGCGCGCCGAAGTTCGAGCAGCGGGTGCTGACCAAGCTGACGGAGGCGTACGTGGCGGCCGGGGGCCGGGAACATCCGGCGACTGTGGCGGCCGAACCGTTGCGTGACAACGTGGTTCCGCTGGTGCGTCAACCTCGGCAGCAACGGCCGGATCGCACGGGCAGCGGTTCCTCTGTGGTGCAGGGCATTCGTCAGGGCTGAAACTCGGGGTGCGGCCGGCCGGCTCGTCAGCCGTACCGGGCTCCCGGGACGTGTGCCCGGTGGCCGTTGATCAGATGGCCCGCCGGAGACCCACGTGGTGCCCGTCAGCCCCAGGGCTGGCTGGGGGAGGCGGTCGTGCTCGGGGTCGGGGTGGCCGCCGGCGCCGGGGTGCTACCGCTGGCGTCCTCGGCGTGTGCGGCGGTCGCTCCGAACAACCCGATGGTGACGGCGGCGGCGGCGAGGGCGATGGCGATGCGGGCCTTGACGGTGAGCGAGACGTTGGTGCGCATGGCGATGTTCCTCCAGGTGAGGGGGGATTTCGTTCCGCCGTGTTCGGCGATGTCATAAACGTAGGAACGAGCCCCATCCCCCTGTTATCTGTTCGCCTGCCACCCCCTATCACCGCTATCGGATAGCGACCGATAGCCGGCGATAGAACGGCGAAGGCCATCCGATAGCCAACCGGCGCAGTCTTCTGCCCTAGGCCGGGGAATCCGGCAACCAACCGTCGCCGGCTCGCACCGCGGGTCACCGCGACGGGACCGACTGGCAGGTGACAACACATGAGTGTTTCGGCGCAAGCTTTGGACGGTGTGTTCGGCCGCCCCGCGGCGGGCATCCGGGCGCGATTGGAACGCGCTGACGACGGCGGCTGGAAGCCGGTCGCCGATGCGGAGTCCGACCCCGACGGCCACATCGACGACTGGGCGGCAGAGCTCCTGGAGAGGGGCCCCTACCGGATCGTCTTCGACAGCGACCACTACTTCTCCGGCCTCGGCGTCAGCGCCGCGTACCCGGAGATCGCTGTCACCTTCCGGGTCCAGGACGAGTCCGACACCTGTCAGGTCCAGGTGCTCCTCACTCCCTACTCGTACTCGATGTACTTCGGCACCCGCGGATGAGTCAGGTGGCGGCCGGGCCACGCGTGCCGGCTCCGTACAGCGAGGAAAGGAATCCATCGTGAACCCGAGTCGACGTTCCGCCGGCCGCTACCTGCCCTCCGCTCCGGTGAGCCTGCCGGACCGGAGGTGGCCGAGCCGTACGGTCACCACCGCGCCCCGGTGGCTCTCGACCGACCTGCGCGACGGCAACCAGTCGTTGGCGAACCCGATGAGCCCGGCCAGGAAACTGGCCATGTTCCGGTTGCTCGTGGAGATGGGCTACCAGGAGATCGAGGTCGGTTTCCCGGTCGCGAGCCAGGACGACCACGACTTCGTCCGGCTGTTGATCGAGGACGACCTGATCCCGGACGACGTCTGCATCACGGTGCTGACCCAGGCTCGCGACGAGCTGATCCGGCGCACAGTGGAGAGCCTGGCCGGCGCGCCGAGGGCACGCATCCACATCTACAACGCGACCTCACCGCTGTTCCGCCGGGTCGTCTTCGGCATGACGCGCGCCGAGTGCCTGGACCTCGCGGTCCAGGGGACACGCCTGATGATGAAGTACGCGGACCGCACCCTGGCCGGCACCGACCTGCGCTACCAGTACTCGCCCGAGCTGTTCAACGACACCGAGCTGGAGTTCTCCCTCGAGGTCTGCGAAGCGGTCATGGACGTGTGGCAGCCGGAGACGGACCGGCCGATCATCCTGAACTTCCCGACCACCGTCGAGCGGACCATGCCGAACGTGTTCGCCGACCAAATCGAGTGGCTGGACCGCAACCTGTCCCGCCGCGAGCACGTGTGCCTCTCGGTGCACCCGCACAACGACCGTGGCACCGGTGTCGCCTCCGCGGAGCTGGCGACCCTCGCCGGCGCACAGCGGATCGAAGGCTGCCTGTTCGGCAACGGCGAACGGGCCGGCAACGTCTGCCTGGTCACGCTCGGGCTGAACCTCTACACCCAGGGCATCGACCCAGGTGTCGACTTCTCCGACATCAACCGGATCCGGCGGACTGTCGAGTACTGCAACGAGCTGCCGGTGCACCCGCGCCACCCGTACGGCGGCGACCTGGCCTACACCGCGTTCTCCGGCTCGCACCAGGACGCCATCAAGAAGGGTTTCGACGAGCGTGCCCGGGCCGCGATGGCGATCGGCGCGTCCGTCGACGACCTGCCCTGGGAGGTGCCGTACCTGCCGCTCGACCCGGAGGACGTCGGGCGCACCTACGAGACCGTGGTCCGGATCAACAGCCAGTCCGGTAAGGGCGGCGTCGCGTACGTGCTGGCCAGCCGGCACGGCATGCTCCTGCCGCGCGACCTGCAACTGGAGTTCGCCGCCGTGGTGCAGGCGCAGGCCGACGCAGCCGGGGCGGAGATTTCACCGGCACGCATCGGGGAACTGTTCCTCCAGGAGTACGTCGTGCAGCGCCCCCTGTCGGTGCCGCTGCGCTTCCGCGACATGGTCGCCACCGAACTGCACGTCGGGGGCGGCGGCTTCACCATCGGCGCGGCCCGGGCCGACGCCGTCGAGCAGATCCGCGCCACGATGCTGTCCTGGGGAATCGACGTACGCGCCGTGCACCGCACCGGGGTCGGCGCGGTCAGCGAGCGCGACGACGTGGTCGTGTACGCCGAGTGTCGACTCGGCACCCGTACCGTCTGGGGCGTCGGCATCGACGCGGAGCCGGACACCGCTGCCTTCGCCGCCGTCCGCGCGGCGCTCAGCCGCGCGTTGCGCTCCGGCAACGCCCTGGAGACCGTCGGGGACCTCGACGCCCCCGTGATGCACCCCGCGCCACCCCGGCTGCGCCCGGTCCTGGCCGGCGCCGTCGGCCTCGACCTGGCCGGCGCCGTCGGCCTCGACCTGGCTGGCACCGTCGGCCTCGACCGGGCCGGCTGAACACCATTCGAGGCCGTTCACCAATCCAGACCTGGGGGAAATCCACATGGGACTCGTTGAGAGAGACAAGGCGGTGACAGGCCTCGAGGGCCTGCTCACCGAGGCGGTCGCGGGCCGTGGCCGGGTGGCGATGATCACCGGTACCGTCGGCACCGGCAAGAGCGAACTTCTGCACACCCTGGCCGACCGGGCGGTCGACTTCGGTGCCCTGGCGGTCACCGCGAGCGGTGCCCACGCCGAGCGCACCCTGCCCCTGGCGCTGCTCAGCCAGCTCTTTCACGACGCGCCCCTGCAGGACCGCGAGCGTGAGCGGGCGATGAGCCTGCTGCACGAGGGCACCGTCGCGGCCCTGGCCGCCGACAACCGGGACGACAACGAGCACATCGACGTGCAGATCGTGCACGGGCTCTGCACCATCCTGCTGGAACTGGCCGAACGCTATCCACTGGCGTTGCTCGTCGACGACGTGCACCACGCCGACCGCGCCTCGGTGGTCTGCCTGGCGTACCTGGCCCGGCGCGCCCGGTTCGCGCCGGTCCTGGTCGCCTTCACCCAGACCGAGTTCGGGCGGAGCTCCGACCCGTCCTGGCAGGCGGAGCTGCTGCGCCCGGGGCACGGAAGCCGGATCAAGCTGGCACCGCTCACCGGCCTCGGCGTGCAGCAGTTCGCCGCCGAGACGGTCGGCGCGGAGGTCGCCGAACGGCTGGCCGGCCAGTGGTACCAGCTCACCGGCGGCAACCCTCTCCTGGTCGCCGGCCTGCTGGAGGACTACCAGGCTGCCACCGAGGAGACCGGCGCCGAGCCGGACGAGGTGGTGGTGGGGGAGCGGTACGCCCAGGCCGTCGTGTCCTGCCTGCGCCGTGGTGAACCGCAGATGCTGGAGGTCGCCCGCGGAGTGGCGGTGCTCGCCGACACCGAGGCGCTCGACCGGCTCCTGCGTACCGACGCCGGCGTGGTCGCGCAGGCCATGCGGGCGCTGACCACGGCCGGCATCTTCACCCTCGGTGGGTTCCGGCACCCGGTGGCCGCAACCGCCGTGCTCGCCGGTTTCGACCAGGACGAGCGGGCGGAGCTGCACCGGCGCGCGGCGGTGCTCGCCTACGACGGCGGCGCGTCGGCACGGGTGGTGGCCGAGCACCTGCTGGGCGCCAAGGAGGCCAGCGAGGCGTGGGGGGTGGCGGCGCTGGAGGACGCCGCCCGGCAGGCCCTGCGTGAGGGCCAGGTGGAGTCGGCCGTCAGCTACCTCAAGCTGGCCTGGCGGGCCTGCACCGACGAACGGCAAAAAATCAAGATCATGACCACTCTGGTACGCGCCGAGTGGCGGGTCAACCCCAGTACCTCCAGCAGCTACCTGCCCGAACTCGCCGGCGCACTGGACAAGGGCTTCCTGCAGGGCAGCGACGCGGTGATCCTGGCCAAGGCGCTGCTGTGGCACGGGCAGCTCGCCGAGGCGGAGGTGATCCTGGAGCACCTCGCCGCCACCGGAGTGGACCTCGACCCGGCCGCCGCCGGCGAACTGGCCATGACCCGGCCCTGGCTGCGCTGCTCGTTCACGCCGCTGGCCCAGCACTTCCGGCCGGCGCCGGTGACCGTCACCACGGTCTCGGCGAGCCGTCGCCTGGAGGCGGCCAACGCGCTGTCCACTGTGCTCAGCGCCACCCCGTCCGAGAACGTGGCAGTCGTCGTCGAACGCATCCTGCGCAGCTCCCGCCTCGACGAGATGAGCCTGGACACTGTGGAGAGCGCCCTGCTCACCCTCACCTACGGAGGGCACGCCGAACAGGCGGCGCCCTGGTGCGACCTGTTCATCGAGGAGGCGCACACCCGGCGCGCCCCCAGCCGACAGGCCCGCCTCGCCGCGATCCGGGCCGAGGTCGCGCTCCGCCTCGGTGACCTGCCCGGCGCGGCCCGGCACGCCCGCCTGGCCTTGGAGATCATGCCGCCGAGCAGCTGGGGTGTGGGCGTCGGCGTGCCGCTGGCCAGCCTCGTCACGGCCTGCACCGCGATGGGTCGCTTCGACGAGGTGTCCGAGTGGCTGGACCAGCCGGTTCCGGAGACCATGTTCCAGACCCGGTACGGGCTGCACTACCTGCACGCCCGTGGTCGCTACAGCATGGCGACCGGCCACCTGCCGCTCGCGCTCCGGGACTTCCAGAAGTGCGGCGAGCTGATGACCACCTGGGAGCTGGACGCGCCGGGCCTGGTCGCCTGGCGCACCGACGCCGCCGAGACCCTGCTGCGGATGGGACGCCCCGACCAGGCCCGCCGACTCATCGAGGACCAGTTGGGGCGGTGCGGCAAGGACATGCCGCGTGTCCACGGCTCCGCGCTGCGCCTGCTCGCCGCGACCAGCCAGCTGCGGCACCGGCCGATGCTGCTGCGGCAGGCGGCCGACCTGTTGCAGTCCGGCGCCGACCGGTACGAGCACTCCCGGGTGCTCGTCGACCTGACCGAGGCGTACCACGCGCTCGGTGAGTCGCGGCGGGCGGGAATGATCGGCCGGCGGGCGCGGGCACTGGCGGAGGAGTGCGACGCGCAGCCTCTGCTCCGCCGGCTCTCGCGGGACATCGGCTGGGACGACAAGGAGACCGCCGCGGCGCAGCCCAGCGTCACCGGCAGTGCCGCGATGCTCAGCGACGCCGAACGCCGGGTGGCCGCCCTGGCCGCGATCGGCTACACCAACCGGGAGATCTCCGACAAGCTCTACATCACCGTGAGCACCGTGGAGCAGCACCTGACACGCATCTACCGCAAGCTCGGCGTGGTGGGGCGTACCGACCTGCCGGCGCACCTCGAACTCGACCTGTCCGCGACCGTCTGACCCCACACACCAGGGCCCCGCAGCGCGTCACCGCGCGTGCGGGGCCCCGGTGTGTGTGCTGTGCGGGAGTGATCGTCGCGCCGCGAGGTCAGGACGGATCGGGTGCGGGAAGGATGACCCGGAGTGGGTCACCGTGCCGGCCGTACAGGTCCTGTTCGCGGGGGTAGCCGAGGGAGACCTCCTCGAAACGGACGCCGTCCTCCACTGTCGTCCGCGGGATGTGCAGATGGCCGTAGACCACCACTGCCGCCCGGTGGTCCAGGTGCCACGTCGCCGTGCCGGTGGTGCCGCACCACTGGGCGAACTGCGGGTAGCGCAGCACCCACGTCGGCTCCCGGGTCAGCGGGAAGTGGTTGACCAGCACCGTCGGCAGCGCCGGGTCGCACTGGGCGAGACGCCGCTCGGTCTCCCGCAGCCGGGACCGGCACCAGTCGTCCGCTCCCGGGTAGGGGTCCGTGTGCAGCAGGAACTCGTCGGTGCAGACGATCCCGGCCGACTCGGCCCAGTGCCGCGCCTGCTCCTTGGTGGTCCCCGGCGGACGGAACGTGTAGTCGTAGAGCACGAACAGCGGCACCACGACCACCGGGCCGCCGGCGCCACGCCACACCGGGAAGTCGTCCTCGGGCGTGACGACGCCCAGATCACGGCACATCCGTACGAGGTCGCGGTAGCGCTGCTCGCCGCGAAGCTGCACCGGGTCGTCGGCGGGCGTCCACAGCTCGTGGTTGCCCGGCACCCAGACCACCTTCGCGAAGCGCCCGGCGAGCAGTGTCAACGCCCACTCGACGTCGGCCATCTTCTCGCCGACGTCGCCGGCGACGATCAGCCAGTCGTCGGTGTGGCCGGGGCGCAGCCCGAGCACTGTCTCCCGGTTGCGGGCATAGCCGACGTGCAGATCACTGATCGCCAACAACCTGCCGTGCGGAACCGTACCGGGAGCACTCACAACGCCGATCGTAGGCGCGCACCGGCACCGGCCGGAACGCTCGCGGACCGGTTCTCGGGCACTCTGAGCTGGGCTACGGGCGCTAGGGGGCCCGCTAAGGGTTGTCCGCGCACAGGCCGCTCTCGATGCTGGTTGCGATAGGCGAATGCCGGTACCAGCGCCGTTTCGAGGATTTCCGCCGACGGTGGGATCCCTGTCGAGAGGAGACCACCGATGATCAAGGCGCGGGGTCTGACCAAGACGTTCCAGATCAACAAGTTCACCGTCGAGGCCGTGCGCGGCATCGACCTCGACGTCTCGTCCGGCGAGATGGTCGGCTTCCTCGGCCCCAACGGGGCGGGCAAGTCCACCACGTTGCGGATGCTGACCACGTTGCTGCGGCCCACCTCCGGCGAGGCCAACATCGGCGGCTGCGACCTGCTCAGCGATCCCGCCGGAGTCCGCAGGTTGATCGGCTACGTCGGCCAGAACTCCTCGGCCGGCGTCGAGTACAAGGTCCGCGAGGAGCTGGTCACCCACGCCCGGTTGCAGGGCCTGTCCGCCTCGGCCGCCCGTACCCGGGTTGGCGAGATGCTGGAGCAGTACGACCTGGCCGGCCTGGAGGACCGCATGATCGGCGCCCTCTCCGGCGGCCAGAAGCGGCGCATCGACATCGTGATGGGGGTGCTGCACCGGCCGCCGGTGGTCTTCTTCGACGAGCCGTCCACCGGACTGGACCCGCAGAGCCGCAGCAACCTGTGGAACCACATCCGCAACCTGCGCCGTGAGCACGAGACGACGGTCTTCCTCACCACCCACTACCTGGACGAGGCCGACAGCCTCTGCGACCGGATCCTCGTCATCGACGGTGGACGGATCGTCGCCGAGGGCACCGCCGACGAGCTCAAGGCCCAGGTCAACGGGGACCTGGTGACCCTGGAGACCTCCGCGCCCGCGCAGACCGCCACCGCCGCCGAACGCCTCGACGGCGCGAAGGAGGTCACCGTCGACGGCACGACAGTGCGGTTCCGCATCGCCCGCGGCGACAGCGTCCTGCCCGGCCTGCTGCGCGAACTCGACCGCAACGACGTCGACGTGTTCTCGGTGCGGACCAGCCGGCCGACACTCGACGACGTCTTCCTGACCGTCACCGGGCGCAGCCTGCGCGACAGCGAGACCGCCCCGGCGTTCCCGGGCCTGTGAAGTGAGGATCCCCATGTCGTTCCTGCGAGACACCTGGTTGACGTTCGACCGGGCGGTCCGTCCCGCCCTCCGTAGCCCCGGCACACTGATCGTCGGTGTCGCCGTGCCCCTGGTCTACCTGGTCCTGTTCGGGCCGTTGCTCAGCGACACCACCGACGAGAGCGGCCTCAGCTCCTGGCAGTGGTTCGTCCCCGGCATGCTCATCCAGCTCGCCCTGTTCATCACCGCCAACGCCGGCTTCTCGCTGATCCCGGACACCCGCTCCGGCGTGCTGGAGCGGATGCAGGTCACCCCGCTCAGCCGGGTCGCCCTGCTCACCGGCCGGGTCCTCAAGGACGTGGTGCTCCTGCTCGTCCAGGCGGTCCTGATGATCGGTCTGGCGCTGATCCTCGGCTTCCGGGCCGGCGTACTGCCGATCCTGGCCGGGCTGGTCCTGCTCGCCATCACCGCGATCGCTGTCGGCTTCACCTCCTACGGCCTGGCGCTCAAGCTCAAGCACGAGTTCGCGCTGGCCCCGGTGGTCAGCGGCATCGTCGTGCCGCTGATGCTGCTGTCCGGTGTGCTGCTGCCGATGGACCGCGCCCCGGACTGGTTGTACTACCTGTCGCGGCTCAACCCGCTCAGCTACGTCGTCGAGGCCGAGCGGGAGCTGATCAGCGGCAACTACGACCAGCAGATCGTGCTGATCGGCGTGGCGGTCGCGATCGGCCTCCTGATCCTCAGCACCACCTGGTCCCTGCGGCTGCTGCGCCGCCAGCTCGCCTGACCCCGTACGCACC
Organism: Micromonospora sp. NPDC002411; assembly: GCF_053592955.1. Lineage (NCBI taxonomy): Bacteria > Bacillati > Actinomycetota > Actinomycetes > Micromonosporales > Micromonosporaceae > Micromonospora > Micromonospora sp. NPDC002411. The sequence goes on from NZ_JBSFBM010000046.1 coordinate 21,150, forward strand.
GACGCCGCCGGCCTCGGCGCCATGGCCCCCCGCAGGGGCCGTGGCACCGAGGCCGGCGGCGTGTGTCAGAAGGCCATCGAGGTACGCATCGACCAGACGAACACGTCGCCCAGTTCCGCGTCGCGCTCGAAGTGCTCGTACCCGTCCAGGTAGCAGATCTTCAGCTTCTCGTTCGCCGCCAGCGTCTTGCTGACGACGAGGCTGCGCGGGATGGCGGTGGGTCCACCGACGAGCATCACCTGCACCACGGAGGTGAGCTGCTCGGCGGTCACCACGGTCCGGGACTGGAACGCCGCCTTCTCGAAATCCAGCGGCGGGTTGGTCGCCGGGTTCGCGGCGTCGTGGCTGAAGTAGTGCTGACCCAGGAACCTGCTCAGATCGGCCGGCGGGCCGAACGGGTCAGTAGGAGCATCGATCGGCGTCAACAGCGTTGTGGTCATTGTTCTGCCTTCCCGAAGAGTCACCCGGTCCTTCCGGCGGAGCCCCGGGTCGGCGCTTCCTCGCTGCCATCCCGCTCTGCTCCGTGCTTTGTGTATTGAGAATGACCTGGACGGCACCCCCGTAGATATCCCCTACCTACCCCTATCGGCTGGCCGGTATCGGGGTGCCGTCGGGGCGCGCGAGGGTCCGCCGCGACCCCGCAGGGGTTGTTGGCCCACCAGGGCGACCATAGCGTCCTGATTGCGGATCGTCGTATTCCGGCCCAGCTCATTCGGGGTCGCTCTGCCTTGAAGAGGTGGCATCGTATGGCAAGCGAAGAAACGCTCCGGGACTATCTGAAATGGGTCACGACCGACCTGCACAAGGCGCGTCAACGCATTCGGGAACTGGAATCGGCCGGGTCCGAGCCAATCGCCCTGATCGGAATGGCCTGCCGCTATCCCGGCGGTGTGCACAGCCCCGAGGACCTCTGGCAGCTGGTCGCCGAGGGGCGCGACGGCATCGGCGCGTTCCCCACCGACCGGGGCTGGGACCTCGACGGGCTCTACCACCCCGACCCCGACAACCCGGGCACCTGCTACACCCGCGACGGCGGATTCCTGCCCGACCTGGCCGCCTTCGACGCCGAGTTCTTCGGAGTCAGCCCGCGCGAGGCGATGGCCATGGACCCGCAGCAGCGGCTGCTGTTGGAGACCGCCTGGGAGGCCACCGAACGGGCCGGTATCGACCCGCACCAGCTGCGCGGCACCCGCACCGGCATCTTCGCCGGCACCCCGAGCACCCAGGACTACGTCTCACTCCTCCAGCAGAACCCACCCGAGGGCAGCGAGGGCTACTTCCTCACCGGCACCGCGCCCAGCGTGATCTCCGGCCGGGTCGCGTACCTGCTCGGCCTGGAGGGCCCGGCCGTCACCCTGGACACGGCCTGCTCGTCGTCGCTGGTCGCGCTACACCTCGCCGGTCAGGCACTGCGCCTGGGCGAGTGCGACCTGGCCCTGGCCGGCGGCGCCACGATCCTCGCCTCGCCGACCGCGTTCATCGGCTTCAGCCGCCAACGTGGCCTCGCACCGGACGGGCGGTGCAAGTCGTTCGCCGCCGCCGCGGACGGCACCGGCTGGTCCGAGGGCGTCGGCCTGCTCATGCTGGAACGGCTCGGCGACGCCCAGCGCAACGGCCACCCCGTCCTCGCGGTGCTGCGCGGTTCCGCCGTCAACCAGGACGGCGCCTCCAACGGGCTCACCGCCCCCAACGGCCCCGCCCAGCAGCGCGTCGTGCTGCAAGCCCTGGCCAACGGTGGGCTGACCACCGCCGACGTGGACGCCGTGGAGGCGCACGGCACCGGCACCGTCCTCGGCGACCCGATCGAGGCCCAGGCGCTGATCGCCACCTACGGTCAGGACCGGCCCGAGGACCGTCCGCTGTGGCTCGGCTCCCTCAAGTCCAACCTCGGGCACTCGCAGGGCGCCGCGGGCGTCGGCGGTGTGATCAAGATGGTCGAGGCGCTGCGCCACGAGACGCTGCCCCGGACCCTGCACGTCGACGAGCCCAGCCCGCACGTCGACTGGTCCGCCGGCAACGTACGCCTGCTCACCGAGGAGCGTCGGTGGCCGGCCGGGGACCGGCCGCGCCGCGCCGGGGTGTCGTCGTTCGGCATGTCCGGCACCAACGCCCACGTCATCCTGGAGGAGGCGCCGGCCGCCGAGCCGGCCGAGCCGGTCACCCCGGCCTCCGGGGAGCTTCCCTGGCTGATCTCCGCCGGCACCGCCGACGCACTACGCGACCAGGCGTCACGGCTGGCCGCCCACCTCGGCGGCCCCGGCGTCGCGAGTGCACCGGAGGACGTCGCGCACACCCTGCGTACCGCCCGCTCGACGCTCTCCCACCGCGCGGTCGTCCTCGGCCCGCAGCACCGCGACGGCCTGGCCGCCCTCGCCGGCGGCGGCACCGACGCCGACGTCGTCACCGGCACCGCCGTCGCGGACGCCGAGGTGGTCTTCGTCTTCCCGGGCCAGGGCTCCCAGTGGAGCGGCATGGCCGCCGAACTGCTCGACACCGCGCCGGCCTTCGCCGACCGGATCGCCGCCTGCGCGGCCGCCCTGCACCCGCACGTGGACTGGAACCTGCTCGACGTGCTCCGCTCCGACGACCCGGGCCTGCTGGACCGGGTCGACGTGGTCCAGCCGGCGCTCTGGGCCGTGATGGTCTCCCTGGCCGAACTCTGGCGCGACCACGGCGTCACCCCAGCGGCCGTGATCGGTCACTCGCAGGGCGAGATCGCCGCCGCGGTCGTGGCCGGCGCGCTGTCCCTCGACGACGGCGCGAAGGTCGTCGCCCTGCGCAGCCGGGCCCTGCTCCGACTCGCCGGCACCGGCGGCATGGTCTCGGTCACCGCCCCGCTGAGCACCGTCGAGGACCTGCTGGCCGACGGCCTGACGATCGCCGCCGTGAACGGACCGTCCGCCGTCGTGGTCGCCGGACCGGCCGACGCCGTGGAAGCCTTCCTGATCCGATGCGAGAACGCCGGCGTCCGGGCCCGGCGGGTCGCTGTCGACTACGCCTCGCACTGCGCCGCCGTGGAGCCGGTCGAGGCCGACCTGACCACCGCACTGGCCGGCATCACCCCCGGCCCGGCGTCGGTGCCCTTCCTGTCCACGGTCACCGGCAGCGCCGCCGACGGCGGCACACTCGACGCCGCCTACTGGTACGCCAACCTGCGCAACCCGGTCCGCCTCGACGAGGCCGTCGCCGCCGCGGCCACCGCCGGCAACCGGCTCTTCCTCGAGATCAGCCCGCACCCGGTGCTCACCGCCGGGATCAGCGACACGGTCACCACCCCGGTTCTGCACACGCTCCGACGCGGCGAGGGCGACCAGCGGCGCATCGTCCGCGTGCTCGCCGAGGCGCACGTCGCCGGGGCCACCGTCGACTGGTCCACTGTGCTGCCCGAAGCCCACCGCGTCGACCTGCCCACCTACGCGTTCCAGCGGCGTCGGTTCTGGCCGGAACCGGCACCCGAGCGAATCGCCGCCGACCCGGTCGACGCCGAGTTCTGGGCGGCCGTCGAGGGCGGCGACCTGACCGGTCTCGGCATGGGACACCTCAACGACGCCGTGGCGCACCTCGGCGAATGGCGCCGGGAACGCCGCGAACACCGGGCCCTGGACACCTGGCGCTACCGGGTGACCTGGCGTCCGCGCACCGACCTGCCGGAGCCGCGACTCGACGGAGACTGGCTGCTGCTCGTACCGGAGGGCACCGACCAGGGCCTGGTCGCGACCAGCACCGACCAGGACCTGGTCGCGACGATCACCGACCGGATGACCCGGGCCGGCGCGACCGTCACCGTCACCCCCGAAGCGCAGCTCAGCGCGGCACTGGACGGCCCCGCCCCGGCCGGCGTCCTGTCCCTGCTCGCCCTCGACGAACGCCCCACCGACCAGCACCGGGCCCTCACCCGGGGCGCCGCCGCCACCACCGACCTGCTCGCGGCCCTGCGCGACACCCATCCGCAGACCCCGGTCTGGGCCGCCACCCGTGGCGCGGTCTCGACCGGCCCGGCCGATCCGGTACGCCGAGTGCCGCAGTCGTTCGTCTGGGGACTCGGCCGGGTCGCGGCTCTGGAACAGTCCGCCTCCTGGGGCGGTCTCGTGGACCTGCCGGACACCTTCGACGAGCGCACCGCCGACCGGCTCTGCGCCGTCCTGACCGGCATCTCCGTCGGCGACGGGGTCGAGGACCAGGTAGCGGTACGCCCCTCCGGTGTCCTCGCCCGCCGGTTGACCCGCGCCGCCGCCGGCACCGCGCCGACCTGGCAGCCGTCCGGCACCGTCCTGGTCACCGGTGGCACCGGCGGCATCGGCACCGAACTCGCCCGGTGGCTCGCCCGCAACGGGGCCGACCACCTCGTCCTCACCAGCCGGCGCGGGGCCGCCGCACCCGGCGCCGCCGAACTGACCGAGGAACTCACCGCGACCGGTGTACGCGTCACCGTCGCCGCCTGCGACGTCGCCGACCTCGACGCGATCACCGCACTGGTACGCAAGTGCGCCGACGCCGGTGACCCGATCCGCGCGGTCATCCACACCGCAGGCGTCGCCCAGCACACGCCGATCGCCGACGTCACAGTCGCCGAGTTCGCCCACGTGCTGGACGCCAAGGTCACCGGCGCGGCGAACCTGGACCGGCTCTTCGGCGAGCCCGACGACCTGGACGCGTTCGTGTTGTTCTCCTCGGTCGCCGGCACCTGGGGCAGCGGCGGGCAGATCGCGTACGCGGCCGGCAACGCCTACCTGGACGCGCTCGCCGAGGCTCGCCGGGCCCGCGGCTGCGCCGCGACCGCGGTGTCCTGGGGTGCGTGGGGCGGCGGCGGTATGGCCACCAAACAGGAGACCGCCGACCACCTGCTGCGCCGTGGCCTGCCGCCGATGCCGCCCGAGCAGACCACCGTCGCCCTGGCCCAGGCGGTCGCGCTCGGCGAGGCCACCGTCACGGTCGCCGACGTGCGCTGGGACCGTTTCGCCCCGTCGTTCACCGTCGGACGGCCCAGCGCCCTGCTCGCCGACCTGGACGACGCCCGCACCGCACTGACCAACGCGGCCCCCGACGACGACAGCCAGGCTGCCGGGCTGCGTGAACAACTCGCCGGCATGACCCCCGGCGAACGGGACACCTTCCTGGTCGACCTGGTCCGCGCCGAGGCCGCCGCGGTCCTCGGGCACGCCGACGCCTCCGCCGTCACCCCGGACCGGGCGTTGCGCGACCTCGGCTTCGACTCCCTGTCGGCCGTCGAGTTCCGCAACCGGCTCTGCGCCGCGACCGGCCTGCGGCTGCCGACCACCCTCGCCTTCGACCACCCGAACGCCCACGCCATCGCCAGGATGCTGCGCGACGAGGTGGCCGGCACGGCACCGGCCCCGTCGGCGAGCCCCGCCACGGCCACCGCCGGCACCGACGAACCGGTCGCCATCGTCGCGATGAGCTGCCGCCTGCCCGGCGGCGTGCGTACCCCCGACGACCTGTGGCAGCTGGTCCTCGACGGTCGTGACGCGATCGGCGACTTCCCGGCCGACCGCGGCTGGGACGTCGACGCCCTCTACCACCCCGACCCCGACCACCCGGGCACCAGCTACACCCGCTCCGGCGGTTTCCTGCACGACGCCGCCGAGTTCGACGCCGCGTTCTTCGGCATCTCCCCACGCGAGGCGCTCGCCACCGACCCCCAGCAGCGGCTCCTGTTGGAGACCGCCTGGGAGGGCTTCGAACGGGCCGGCATCGACCCGCACGCGCTGCGCGGCAGCCGGACCGGCGTGTTCGTCGGCGCGTCCAGCCAGGGCTACGGCGCCGGCGTCCAGAACGCCCCCGAGGGCACCGAGGGCTACCTGCTCACCGGCACCGCCACAGCTGTCATCTCCGGCCGCATCTCGTACGCCCTCGGCCTCGAAGGTCCGGCGCTGACCGTCGACACCGCCTGCTCGTCGTCGCTCGTCGCGCTGCACCTGGCCGCCCAGTCGCTGCGCCGGGGCGAATGCGACCTCGCCCTGGCCGGCGGTGTCGCGGTGATCGGCAACCCGATGGTCTTCATCGAGTTCAGCCGGCAACGAGGCCTCGCCGCCGACGGCCGGTGCAAGGCCTTCGGCGCCGACGCCGACGGCACCGGCTGGGCCGAGGGGGTCAGCGTCCTGGTCGTCGAGCGGCTCCGCGACGCCGAGGCCAACGGTCACCAGGTCCTCGCCGTCATCCGGGGCAGCGCGATCAACCAGGACGGCGCCTCCAACGGCCTGTCCGCCCCGAGCGGCCCCGCCCAGCAACGGGTCATCCGGGCCGCCCTCGCCGACGCCGGACTCACCCCGGCCGACGTCGACGTGGTCGAGGCGCACGGCACCGGCACCGTCCTCGGCGACCCGATCGAGGCGCAGGCGGTCATCGCCGCCTACGGCGCCGGCCGCGACGGGACCGACCCGTTGTGGCTGGGCTCGCTGAAATCCAACATCGGCCACACCCAGGCCGCGTCGGGTGTCAGCGGAGTCATCAAGACCGTCCTCGCGCTCCAGGCCGGAGTGCTGCCCCGCACCCTGCACGCCGACGAGCCGTCACCGCACGTCGACTGGTCCG
>NZ_JBSFBM010000047.1:0-27406 GCF_053592955.1 Micromonospora sp. NPDC002411
GGGCTTCGGCGAGACGGTCGACTTCGACCACATCAAGCGGCACTACTACGCCACCCATCGGGAGATCAACCACGCCCGTGCGGCGTGCCCCAGCCGGACTCGTCCGGCCCGAGCGGCACAATTCCGGTCGGGTTGATCTCCCGATGGGTGGCGTAGTAGTGCCGCTTGATGTGGTCGAAGTCGACCGTCTCGCCGAAGCCCGGGGTCTGGAACAGGTCCCGTGCGTACGCCCACAGCACCGGCATCTCGGTCAGCTTGCCGCGGTTGCACTTGAAGTGCCCGTGGTACGCGGCGTCGAAGCGGACCAGCGTGGTGAACAGCCGCACGTCGGCCTCGGTGATCGCGTCGCCCATCAGGTAGCGCTGCCCGGCCAGGCGTTCGGAGAGGACGTCCAGTCGGGCGAAGAGAGCCCGGAACGCCTCGTCGTACGCCTCCTGGGAGGTGGCGAACCCGCACCGGTAGACGCCGTTGTTGACGTCGGTGTGGATTTCGGCCATCAGCGCGTCCATCTCGGGACGCAGTTCCTCCGGGTAGAGGTCCGGCGCCCCCGCACGGTGCAGCGACCGCCACTCCGTCGAGAAGTCGAGGGTGAGCTGCGGATAGTCGTTGGTGACGACCCGGCCGGTCAGGGTGTCCACCAGCGCCGGCACCGTCACCCGGCCGGTGTAGTCCGGGTCGGTGGCCAGGTACGCCTCGGACAGGAAGCTCACGCCGAGGACCGGGTCGAAGCCGTCCGGGTCGAGGGCGAACGCCCAGCCCCGCTCGTCCCGGATCGGGTCGACGGTGCCCAGCGAGATCGCGTCGTCCAGCCCGAGCAGGCCGCGCACGATCCTCGCCCGGTGCGCCCACGGGCAGGCCCGGCACCAGATCAGCCGGTACCGGCCGGCCTCCAGCGGCCAGCGGTCCTGCTCGTCCGGACCGCCGCCGGGCGGCGAGGTCGAGTCGGCGGTGACCCGCCCGGTGAATCGGTTGGGCTGACGGACGAACGCGCCGCCGCCGCTGGTCTCTGCGCTGAACTGGGCCCGGGCCATGCCGTCAACCTATCCGCTGCCGGCGCGGATATCCTGGCGCCCGGTAGCCCCCGCGACCCGGTGGGCGTGCCCCCACCCCCCGCCGTCTGCACCCCCGAAGGACTCGCGATGACAGTGGCATACCTGGTGGCCGGTGTTCGTACCCCGATCGGCCGGTACGCCGGCGCGCTGGCCGGCGTCCGCCCCGACGACCTGGCCGCGCACGTGATCCGCGAGCTGGTCGCCCGGCACCCCTCGGTGGACTGGGCGCGGGTGGACGACGTCGTGCTCGGCTGCGCCAACCAGGCCGGCGAGGACAACCGCAACGTCGCCCGGATGGCGGCGCTGCTGGCCGGCCTGCCCGAGGAGGTGCCGGGCAGCACCGTCAACCGGCTCTGCGGCTCCGGTCTGGACGCCCTCGCCACCGCCGCCCGGTCCATCGTCGCCGGCGACGCCGAGATGGTGATCGCCGGCGGGGTGGAGAGCATGAGCCGTGCGCCGTTCGTCATGCCGAAGGCGACGTCGGCGTACTCCCGGTCGGCCGAGGTGTACGACACCACCCTGGGTTGGCGGTTGGTGAACCCGCTGATGCGCGACGGCTGGGGCGTCGACTCGATGCCGGAGACGGCGGAGAACGTCGCCGCCGAGTACGGCGTCAGCCGGGCCGAGCAGGACGCCTTCGCGTACCGCTCGCAGCAGCGCGCCGCCAAGGCGCAGGCCGACGGCCGGTTCGCCGAGGAGATTGTGGCGGTGTCCGTGCCCGCCGGCCGTCGGGAGACCCGGCTGGTCGCTGTCGACGAGCACCCCCGCGAGACCTCGCTGGACAAGCTCGCGGCGCTGCCGACCCCGTTCCGCGACGGCGGCACGGTGACCGCCGGCAACTCGTCGGGCGTCAACGACGGAGCTGTCGCTCTGCTGGTCGCCAGCGAGGCGGCGGTGCAGCGGTACGGCCTGACGCCACTGGCCCGGGTCAGCGGCGCGGCGGCGGCCGGCGTACCGCCCCGGATCATGGGCATCGGCCCGGTGCCGGCGACCCGCAAGCTGCTCGACCGGGTCGGCGTCGAGGTGGGCGCGGTGGACGTGGTGGAGCTGAACGAGGCGTTCGCCGCCCAGTCCGTGGCGGTGCTGCGGGAGCTGGGGCTACCCGTGGACGCCGAACACGTCAACCCGAACGGCGGCGCGATCGCGCTGGGGCACCCGCTCGGGGCCAGCGGTGCGCGCCTGGCGCTGACCGCCGCCCTGGAGTTGCGTCGTCGCGGCGGTCGCCGGGCTCTGGCCACCATGTGCATCGGCGTCGGTCAAGGCATCTCGCTGTTGCTGGAGTCAGCCGCCTAGAGTGGTCCACACCACACGACCCGCGGGTCTGCCGGTGGTCGCGCACGTCCGTCGACGCCGGTGCCGTCCCGCGCCGCGGCGACGAACTGGGGAGCACACTGATGCCCGACGGACTGCCGACCGAGATCGATCTGACCAGGCCGAGTGCGGCCCGGGTGTACGACTACTTCCTTGGCGGGGCGCACAACTTCGAGATCGACCGGCAGTTGGCCGAACAGATCGCGAGCATGACCCCGAACCTCGCCGCCACCATGCGGTCCGGCCGTGAGTTCCTGCGCCGGGCCGTCCGGGTGCTGCTCGACGCCGGCATCGACCAGTTCCTCGACATCGGCTCCGGAATTCCCACCGTCGGCAACGTGCACGAGGTGGCCCAGGGGGTCAACCCCAAGGCCCGGGTGGTGTACGTCGACATCGACCCGGTCGCGGTCGCCCACAGCCGGGAGTTGCTCGCGGGCAACGAGCTGACCGGGGTCATCCACGCCGACCTGCGCGAGCCGGAGCGCATCCTCGCCGAGACCCGGCAGCTCGGGCTGATCGACTTCAGTCGACCGATGGGCATCCTGCTGGCCGGGGTGGTGCACTTCATCCCCGACAGCGACGGGCCCGAGGAGATCCTGGCCACCCTGCGGGCCGCCGCCGCACCGGGCAGCTTCCTGGTCCTCTCGCACTCCACATTCGAGGACCAGCCACAGGAGATGCTGGACGCCCAGCGACTCTCCGCCCGAACGGACACCGAGATCACCCTGCGCTCCCGCGCCCAGGTGACCGGCTTCTTCGGCGACTGGACCGTCCTGGAGCCGGGCGTGGTGCACATGCCGCTCTGGCGTCCCGACTCACCGTCCGACGTGGACGAGCACCCGGAGCGGTTCGGCGCCTTCGGTGGCGTCGCCCGGTACGACCAGCCCGCCGGCTGATCCCATGGCCGCCGTCCCGGATCCCGCCGGGGTTCATGCCGGCCGGGACCCCGCCGGGGTCGATGCCGGCCGGGACCCCGCCGGGGTCGATGCCGGCCGGGCCGACGCCCAGGGGTACGCCGCCGACTGGGCCCGCGCGGTACGCCGCCTCGGTTTCGTGCCGCTCAGCGCGGCCGAGACCGAGCGGCTGCTGCTGGTGCACACGGTCCGGCTGGCGCAGGCGGTACGGGCGGAGCCGTTCACCGCCCGCCCCGCCGAGGAGGTCGGCGCGGCGCTGGTGGAGGCGCACCTGACCGAGCCGCAGGCCCTGGACTGGACGGTGCACGCCCTCGGTGCGGACTTCCCGCGCCGGGTGCTGGCGGCCAGCGACCGGCCGGCGGACCTCGCCGACCGGATGGCGGCGTTGCAGGGCGGGCTGGCCGCCGGATTCGCCCGGGCGCTCCGCGACCGCACGTTCAGCCAGCAGGAGCGGATCGCCCGTTCGGCCTGGCAGGCCCGCGACGAGGTCGAGCAGGCGCTGCGCGACAGCGAGGCGCGTTTTCGGGCCGTCTTCACCGGTGCCGCGATCGGGATCGGCATCGCCGACGTCGACGGCCGGATCGTCGATGTCAACCAGGCATTCGCCGACATGCTCGGCTACTCGATCGAGGAGCTGTGCGAGACCAACGTGGCGTCGTTGTTCCACGCCGACGACGCCGTCGGCATGTGGGAGCTGTACCAGGAGCTGGTCGAGGGCAAGCATGAATCCGCCCGGGTGGAGAAGCGTTACCACCGCAAGGACGGCAGCATGGTCTGGACCGACCTGGCCGTCTCGCTGATCCGCCACGACGACGGTAGGCCCCGCTACACCGTTGCGATGATCGAGGACATCACCCAGCGCTACGAACTCCAGCAGCGGCTGCGTTTCCAGGCGCTGCACGACCCACTGACCGGGTTGCCCAACCGGACGTTGTTCTTCGAGACGCTGGGTCGGGTCCTCGACGGCGCGGGAACCGGGCAGCGGGTAGGGGTGTGCTTCCTCGACCTGGACGGCTTCAAGGCGATCAACGACAGCCTCGGTCACGACCTCGGTGACCAGCTGCTGGTGATGATCGGCCGGCGGTTGAACGCGTGCGTGGCCGACCACGGCCACCTGGTCGCCCGGATGGGTGGCGACGAGTTCGTGATCCTCGTCGACGGAGGAGACGACGTCGACGACGCGGTGGCCGTCGCGGAGGCGGCGCTGTCCGCCGTCGCGGCCCCGGTGCACGTCGGCGACCACCAGTTGGCCGTCTCCGCCAGCGTGGGCATCGTGCAGTGCCCGGCGGAGGAGACCAGCCCGTCGGAGCTGATGAAGGCCGCGGACACCACGCTCTACTGGGCGAAGGCGGCGGGCCGGGGCCAATGGGCGGTCTACGACCCGGAGCGCAGCGCCCGGGACATCGCCCGGTCGGCGCTGGTCGCCGGGCTGCCCGCCGCGCTGGACCGGGGTGAGTTCGTCCTGCACTACCAACCGATCGTGTCGCTGCTGGAGGGCAGCATGCTCGCGGTGGAGGCGCTGGTCCGCTGGGAGCACCCGGAGCTGGGCCTGATCGGACCGGACCGGTTCATCGGCCTGGCCGAGGAGACCGGCTTGATCGTCCGACTCGGGGAGTGGGTGCTCCGGCAGGCCTGTCACGACGCTGAGCGGTGGTGGCGGGAGTTCCCCGACGCCCGGCTGGTGGTCAGCGTCAACCTGGCCGCGCGACAGGCCGACGACCCGACGATCGTGGAGACCGTGGCGGACGCCCTGCACACCAGCGGACTGCCCGCGGACCTGCTCCAACTGGAACTGACCGAGAGTGCGGTGATGGGCAGCGCCGACGAGCCGTTGCGCAGCCTGTACCGGCTCGCCGCGCTGGGTGTCCGGCTGGCCGTGGACGACTTCGGCACCGGGTACTCCAACCTCGCGTACCTGCGGCGGCTGCCGATCCACTGCCTGAAACTCGCCGGGCCGTTCGTCGAGGGCATCCGCGCCGACAATGCTGCCGACCACCGCGACGAACGCATCGTCGACGCGCTGGTCCGGTTGGCGCACGCGTTGGAGTTGTGGGTGACCGCCGAGGCGGTCGAGACCGGGGAGCAGGCGGAACGGTTGCGGGCGCTGCGCTGTGACACCGGGCAGGGCCGGTTCTTCGGCGCCCCGGCCCCGGCCGGTGTGATCACCGCCCGGCTGCGTGGCGATGTGGCGGCGTGAGCGAGCGTAGGAGCGGAGTGCTGGTGTGAGCGCGTGGGTGAACGTTGCGGGCTGACCGGCGGCAGGGCAAGGTGACTGCGTGGACCTGACCGACTCGCAGACGGCGGTGACAGTGGTGGCCGGGTTGGCCATCCTGGCCGGTTTGGCTGGCGTGGTGGTGCCTGGCCTGCCGGCGTTGCCGCTGTGCTGGGGTGGCGTGCTGCTCTGGGCGATCTTCGGTGGCGCGGGCATGACTGGCTGGGCGGTGTTCGCCGCTGCAACGGTGGCCGCCGCGGGTGGCGTCGTGATCAAGTACGCGTGGCCCGGCCGGAACCTGAAGAACTCGGGTGTGCCGACGTCCACGCTGGTCGCCGGCGCGGTGCTCGGCATCATCGGGTTCTTCGTGGTGCCGGTCGTCGGGTTGGTGCTCGGCTTCGTCGCCGGGGTGTGGGCGGCGGAACGCCTCCGACTGGGCAGCAACCGCCTCGCCTGGCCGTCCACAGTGCAGGCGCTCAAGGCCGCCGGCCTTTCGATGCTCGTGGAGTTCCTGGCCGGCGTGATCATCGCCGCCCTCTGGGTAGCCGGCCTCCTCCTGACCTAGAACCCCACCCTCACCGTGTTGATCAAGAGGTTTGCGTCAGGCAGAGCCCGAAATCTGACGCAAACCTCTTGATCACGCCGGAGAGAGGGGGCGGGAGAGGGGCGCGGGGCACTTTTCGGGTACGGCGGGAGGCCGTACGTGAGAGAGAGGTGTGCCCCGCGCCTCCGGGGTCCGGGCGGTCCGAGTGCCCGGGGTCGGCCCTGATCGGGCCTGGTCACGGGGTCAAGGATGCGCGTCGGGATGGCTGGACGGCAACGCATTTAGCCCGATGGCGGTGACATTCCCACCGACCATGTATTGACCGTCTTGATCGGCCGGGATCACACTTTGCCCACTCGCACGCGGAACCACCTCAGGGAGGTGTGCAGTGGCAACGACCCCCGTGCCAACCGCCGAGCAACCGATGGACGACGATGCCCGACGGCTCGCCGAACTCGGCTACAAACAGGAGCTGCGCCGCAAGTGGAGCGGCTTCTCCAACTTCGCCATCTCGTTCTCGATCATCTCCATCCTGGCCGGCTGCTTCACCACCTTCGGCCAGGCGTGGAACAACGGCGGGCCGGTCGCCATCTCCTGGGGCTGGCCGCTGATCTCGCTGTTCATCCTCATCATCGGCTTCTGCATGGCGGAGCTGGTGTCGGCGTACCCGACAGCGGGCGGGATCTACTGGTGGGCTGCCACCATGGGCCGCCCGGTGCACGGCTGGTTCACCGGCTGGTTGAACCTGATCGGCCTGGTGGCGGTCACCGCCTCGGTGGACTACGGCTGCGCGACGTTCCTCAACCTGACCCTGTCGGCGCTCTTCGACGGGTGGGCCGGGACGCTGCGCCAGGCGTTCGTCCTCTTCGTGATCATCCTGGTGCTGCACGGCCTGATCAACATCTTCGGGCACCGGATCATCGACGTACTCCAGAACGTCTCGGTCTGGTGGCACGTGGCCGGCGCGGCCGTCGTGGTGGCCATCCTGGTCTTCGTCCCGGACGACCACCAGAGCTTCCAGTTCGTGTTCACCGAGCGCTTCAACAACTCCGGCTTCGGTGACGGGGACGTCGGCGGGTTGACGTTCTGGTTCTACGTGCTGCCGCTGGGCTTCCTGCTGACCCAGTACACGATCACCGGTTTCGACGCCTGCGCGCACGTCTCCGAGGAGACCCGTGGCGCTTCGCAGGCCGCCGCGCGCGGGCTCTGGCAGTCGATCTTCTATTCGGCGGTCGGCGGCTGGATCCTGCTGCTGGCGTTCCTCTTCGCAGCCACCGACGTGGAGGCGGTCAACGCCGCGGGCGGCTTCTCCGGCGCGATCTTCGAATCCGCTCTGACTCCGGTCTTCTTCAAGATCGTCATCATCATCTCGACCATCGGCCAGTTCTTCTGCGGCATGAGTTGCGTGACCTCGATGAGCCGGATGGCCTACGCGTTCAGCCGGGACCGTGCGGTGCCCGGTTGGCGGCTCTGGTCGACTGTCGACCGCAACGGCACCCCGGTCAACGCGATCATCGGCGCCACACTGGCCGGCCTGGTGCTGACCCTGCCGGCGCTGTACGAGAGCTCGGCCGGCATTCCGGTCGCGTTCTACGCGGTGGTGTCCGTCGCGGTGCTTGGGCTCTACCTGTCCTTCCTCATCCCGATCGCCCTGCGGCTGCGGATGGGTGACCGGTTCGTCCCCGGCCCGTGGACGCTGGGGCGGAAGTACAAGCTGCTCGGCTGGATCGCGGTCATCGAGATCGCGGTCATCGCTGTCTACTTCGTGCTGCCGATCGTGCCCGCCGGGGTGCCCGGCAACGACGGGTTCACCTGGTCGGCGGTGAACTACGCGCCGCTCGCCGTCGGCGGGGTACTGCTGGTGGTCGCCGTCTGGTGGTACGCCTCGGCCCGCAAATGGTTCACCGGTCCGGTGCGTACCGTCGAGGACCCGGCGGACGAACGACGGTCGGCGGCGGTCGACGGGCCAGGCTGATCCGGCTACCCGGATCAGGGCTGCGCGGGGACGGCGGCGTGGGATCCGGCACGACCGGCGGGCGGCGGCTGCCGCTCGCCGGTCGTGAAGCGCAGGATGCGGTCGTCCGTGGGTACCGGCGCGCCATTGCCGTCACGATTGCTGGTGGCCACCCAGAGGGAGCCGTCCGGGGCCAACTCCACGGTACGAAGCCGGCCGTAGGCACCCACCAGCTCGGCGACCGGAGTGCCAACCGTGCCAGTGGCGCTGACCGGAATGGTCCACAGCCGGGCCCCGCGCAGCGCGGCGACGAACAACGTGCCGTTGGCGAAGGTGGCGCCACTCGGCGACGCCTGTGCCGGGGGCCAGACCACCACCGGCGCGCGGAACCGGGGGTCGGTGCTCGGGCCCTCCACGATCGGCCAGCCGTAGTTGCCGCCCCGGACGATGACGTTGACCTCGTCCCAGGTGTTCTGACCGAACTCGGTGGCGAACAGGCGCCCGCGTGGATCCCAGGCCAGCCCCTGTACGTTGCGGTGCCCGTAGCTGTAGACCGGCGAGCCAGGGAACGGGTTGTCCGCCGGGATGGCACCGTTCGGCCGGATCCGCAGGATCTTGCCATTGCGGCTGGACAGTCGCTGCGCGTTGGCGGGGACACCGGCGTCACCGATGCCGGCGTAGAGCAGCCCGTCCGGGCCGAAGGCGATCCGACCACCGTCGTGGAACGATGCCCGAGCGATGCCACTGATGATCACCTGCTGGGTCTGCGGCGCATTGAGGCGGAACCGCGTGATCCGGATGTCGGAGGCGGTGGTGAAGCAGACGTAGACCCACCGGTCCAGCCGGTAGCGCGGGGAGACGGCCAGGCCGAGCAGCCCCGCCTCGCCGCCGGCGACCACCCCGGGGATCTGGGCGACCTGTACGGGCGGCTGCCCCGGTCGGATCCGCAACACGGTGCCCAGGTCGCGCTGTGCCACCAGAGCGCTGCCGTCGGGGAGGAAGTCGAGCCCCCAGGACACGTCGAGCCCCGTCGCGACGACCTCCGGGTCGGCGAAGTCGAAACCGCCGGCACCCAGTGTGACGACCGACCCGGGTGCCGGACGCATCTCCGCCTCGGCGTGCACCGTCGTGCCCAGCGCGGTGACGAGGGCGGCGACGGCCGTGATTGCTCGCAGACGCATGACAGCTCCTCGCGTGGTTTGCCGCCGACCGGGCCGGGGGCATTGACGGTGATCCGGATTGCCAGTAGACCTTGGTGATGGAGGCCCGCTAATGAGCAGAACGCCATTGACGCTGGAAGAGTTGCGGGTCGCCGTCGAGGCCGGCGAGATAGACACCGTGGTGTTGGCCCTGGTCGACATGCAGGGCCGCTTGCAGGGCAAACGGTTCCACGCGCCGTTCTTCCTCGACCAGGTGGTGGCCAACGGCAGCGAGGGCTGCAACTACCTGCTCGCCGTGGACGTCGACATGAACACCGTCGACGGGTACGCGATGTCGAGCTGGGAGCGCGGCTACGGCGACTTCGCGATGGTGCCGGACTTCGGCACGTTGCGCCGGGTCCCCTGGCAACCCGGCTCCGCGATGCTGCTGGCCGACCTGACCTGGCTCGACGGCTCGGGTGACGTGGTCGCCTCGCCTCGGCAGATCCTGCGCCGCCAGCTGGACCGGCTGGCCGAGCACGGGCTGACCGCGTACGCCGGCACCGAGCTCGAGTTCGTGCTGTTCCGCGACTCGTACGAGGACGCCTGGCGGCGGGGCTACCGGGACCTCACCCCGGCGAATCAATACAACGTGGACTACTCGTTGCTCGGCACAGCCCGGGTGGAGCCGCTGCTGCGCCGGATCCGCACCGAGATGGCCGCCGCCGGGCTGACGCCGGAGAGCGCCAAGGGCGAGTGCAACCTCGGCCAGCACGAGATCGCGTTCCGCTACGACGAGGCGGTGGCCTGCGCCGACCACCACGTGATCTACAAGAACGGCGCCAAGGAGATCGCCGCCCAGGAGGGCATGGCGATCACCTTCATGGCCAAGCCGAACGAGCGGGAGGGCAACTCCTGCCACATCCACTTCTCGCTGCGCGACTCCTCCGGCTCGTCGGCGATGCTCGGTGACGGGCCAGCGCATCTGAGCGAGACCGGGCAGCGGGTGCTCGCCGGGCTGTTGGCCACCATGCGGGAGTTCAGCCTGCTCTTCGCCCCGAACATCAACTCCTACAAGCGTTACCAGCCGGGGTCGTTCGCCCCGACGGCGCTGCGGTGGGGGGTGGACAACCGCACGTGCGCGCTGCGGGTGGTCGGCCACGGTCAGGGGATGCGGGTGGAGAACCGGGTGCCCGGCGCCGACGTCAACCCGTACCTGGCGATCGCCGGGCTGGTCGCCGGCGCGCTGCACGGCATCGACCAGGAGCTGGAGCTGAGCGACGAGTGCACCGGCAACGCGTACGACGACCCGGAGGCCGAGCGGGTCCCCGGCACGCTGCGCGACGCCCTGGCCCTCTGGGAGGGTTCGACGGTGGCCCGGGAGGCGTTCGGGGCGGAGGTGGTGGCCCACTACGCCAACCAGGCGCGGGTCGAGCTGGCTGCCTTCGACGCCGCGGTGACGGACTGGGAGCTGACCCGTGGCTTCGAACGCCTGTGAGACCCCTGTTGACGTCGATCATGGAGTTGTGGTGGACGGTATGAGGTGGATCGCGGCTTTGATGGGGCACCACAACTCCATGATCGACGAGGCGGGGGCGGGGTGGGGCTTGTGACGCTCGTGGTTGACCCCTCCAGCGGGGTGGGGTTTCGGGAGGTTCCCGGGGCTTCGGTGGGGGAGGTGGACGCGGCTGTCGAGCGGGCGGCTGCCGCCTTCGAGACATGGCGGAAGGTCGGGCCGGGGGATCGGGCCCGGTTGCTGCGGCGGTTCGCCTCCGTCGTCGACGCGCATCTGGACGAGTTGGCCGCGCTGGAGGTCCGCAACTCCGGGCACACCATCGGCAACGCCCGGTGGGAAGCCGGCAACGTGCGGGACGTCCTGGACTACTACGCCGGGGCGCCGGAGCGGTTGACCGGGCGGCAGATCCCGGTGCCGGGTGGGCTGGACGTCACCTTCCACGAGCCGCTGGGCGTGGTCGGCGTGATCGTGCCGTGGAACTTCCCGATGCCGATCGCCGCCTGGGGATTCGTGCCGGCCCTCGCCGCCGGCAACACAGTGGTGCTCAAACCCGCCGAGCTGACCCCGCTCACCGCGCTGCGGCTGGCCGAGCTGGCCCGCGAGGCCGGCCTGCCCGACGACGTGTTCACCGTCGTACCGGGCGAGGGGGCTGTGGTGGGGGAGCGGTTCGTCAGCCACCCGGCGGTCCGCAAGATCTGCTTCACCGGCTCGACCGAGGTCGGCACCCGGATCATGGCCGGCTGCGCCGCCCAGGTGAAGCGGCTCACCCTGGAGTTGGGGGGCAAGAGCGCGAACATCGTGTTCGCCGACGCGGACCTGGAACGCGCCGCCGCGACCGCGCCGGGCGCGGTCTTCGACAACGCCGGCCAGGACTGCTGCGCACGGTCGCGGATCCTCGTCCAACGGCCGGTGTACGACCGGTTCCTGGCGCTCCTCGAACCAGCGGTACGCGCGGTGCGGGTCGAGGACCCGTCCCGGGACACCTCCGAGATGGGCCCGCTCATCTCCGCCACCCAACGGGACCGGGTCGCCGGCTACCTGACCGACGCGACGGTCGCGTTCACCGGGTCCTGCCCCGACGGCCCCGGGTTCTGGCACGCGCCCACTGTGCTGTTGGCCGACTCACCTGCCGACCGGCACTGGCGGGAGGAGATCTTCGGGCCGGTGGTCTCGGTGCTGCCCTTCGACGACGAGGCCGACGCGGTCCGGCTCGCCAACGACACCGAGTACGGCCTGTCCGGCTCCATCTGGACCCGGGACGTGGGTCGGGCGCTGCGCCTGGCCCGCGCCGTCGAGGCGGGCAACCTCAGTGTCAACTCGCACTCCTCGGTGCGCTACTGGACCCCGTTTGGTGGGATGAAGCGTTCCGGGCTCGGCCGTGAGCTGGGCCCGGACGCGCTGCACTCCTTCACCGACGTCAAGAACGTGTTCATCGCGACAGAGGAGTGATGCGGGTGCAGGGTCGGTTGCAGGACCGGGTGGCAGTGGTCACCGGCGCGGGCAGCGGCATCGGGTTGGCCACCGTCCGGCGGTTCGCCGCCGAGGGGGCCAGGGTGGTGTGCGTGGACATCGACACGACGGCCGGCACGAAGGCGGCCGAGGAGTGCGGCGGCGAGTTCGTCCACACCGACGTGGCCGACGAGTCGGCGGTACGTGACCTGTTCGACGGGGTGGCCGACCGGCACGGCCGGGTGGACGTCGCGTTCAACAACGCCGGCATCTCCCCACCCGACGACGACTCCATCCTGGACACCGGCCTCGACGCGTGGGAGCGGGTGCTCCGGGTCAACACGACGAGCGTCTACCTGTGCTGCAAGTACGCGATCCCGCACATGCGTCGCCAGGGCAAGGGGTCGATCATCAACACCGCCTCCTTCGTGGCGCTGATGGGCGCGGCGACGTCGCAGATCGCGTACACCGCGAGCAAGGGCGGGGTGCTGGCGATGACCCGGGAGCTGGGTGTGCAGTTCGCCCGCGAGGGCATCCGGGTCAACGCGCTCTGTCCGGGCCCGGTGGCCACCCCGCTGCTGTTGGAGTTGTTCGCCGCCGATCCGGAGCGGGCCGCCCGCCGCCTCGTGCACGTGCCGATGGGCCGGTTCGGACAACCGGAGGAGATCGCCGCCGCGGTGGCGTTCCTGGCCAGCGACGACGCCTCGTTCATGACCGCCGCGCAGTTCGTGGTCGACGGCGGCATCACCGGCGCGTACGTCACGCCTCTGTGAGCGCGAGGAGTGAGCCGGTCTTGCGAGCCCCGCAGTCGCGAACGGTGCCAGCGCTGTGAGGAGGCCGCTGATCGGGATCAGCGCGTACGTCGAGCCGGCCGGTTGGGCGGTGTGGAGGGACGTACCGGCCGTTCTGCTGCCGGAGGCGTACGCGCGGGCGGTGACGACCGCCGGCGGCCGGGCCGTGGTCCTGCCGCCGGACGACGTGGACGGTGACGTGGTGACGGTCCTGGACGGACTGCTGTTGGCAGGTGGCGCCGACGTCGGTCCGGGTCGGTACGGGCAGCGGCCCGACCCGCGTACCGAGGACCGGCCGGACCGGGACGCCGGCGAGTTGACAGTGTTGGCCGCCGCGCTCGCCGCCGAAATGCCGGTGCTGGGCGTGTGCCGGGGCATGCAGTTGCTCGCCGTCGCCTACGGCGGAACCCTGCACCAGCACCTGCCCGACGTGGTCGGTCATGATGCGCACCGCCCGGCGCCCGGTGTCTACGGCAGCCACCCGGTGCGGTTCGCGCCGGGAAGTCTGGCGGCGACGGTGCTGGCCGGGGTGGACCGGGTCAACTCCTACCACCACCAGGCGGTCGCCGACCCGGGCCGGCTGTGGGTCACCGGTTGGGCGGAGGACGGTGTGGTGGAAGCGGTGGAGGATCCGGCCCTGCCGTTCGTGCTCGGTGTGCAGTGGCATCCGGAGAACGAGCCGGACCCGCTGCCGATCACCGCGCTGGTGCGGGCCGCCGGGCGGCTGGTCGACAGCGGGTGTGACGCTCGTCGCCCCCGTGCGGTGGCGTCACCGGTGGGAGGATCGACGGATGGGCAAGGTCTATCCGGAGATCGACAGTCGACTGGGTGACTTCATCACGGCTCAGCCGCTCTTCTTCGTGGCCACCGCGCCGTCCGGCGCAGAGGGGCACGTCAACGTCTCGCCGAAGGGCATGCGGGGCACCTTCGTGATCCTCGGGCCGCACCGGGTGGCCTACCTCGACTATCACGGCAGCGGGGCGGAGACCATCGCCCACCTGCGGGACAACGGCCGGATCACGCTGATGTTCTGTGCCTTCGACGGGCCGCCGAAGATCGTCCGGCTGCACGGCCGGGGCATCAGCGTCGCCGTGACCGAGGAGACCTTCGCCGACCGGCTCGCCGAGTTTCCGGCGCCTCCGGACGTGCACGCCGTCCGGGCGGTGATCACCGTCGAGGTGGAGCGGGTCAGCGACTCCTGCGGCTACGCGGTGCCCCTGATGGACTTCCGCACCGAGCGTGATCTGTTGCTCACGTCACACTCCCGTCGTACGGCCGAGGATCTGGTGGCCTACCGGGCCACCAAGAACGCGGCAAGCATCGACGGGCTGCCGGTCTTCTGACTGGTCGGAGCGCTTCGACCACCGCCGTTCGACGCCGCGGCGCACCCGCGCTGTCCGGTGTCCGACGGCTCGCACGAACGTCAACAGCGTCCATCTGTCGTGATGCGTTACGTTGCTGGTCCGCTGGGGTACAAGTCCGAGCACGGCGGGAGAAGATCAACGGTCGCGGGGTCGGCCGGAGCGGGAGGCTGCATGAGCTCGGCCCAGGGGGGTGCGGACGAACGGCATCCTGCCGCGTCCGGCAGCGAGACCTCCCCGATGCTGGCCGCGGCGTTCGCGGCCGGTGGTGAGTTGGGCGAGCGGCTGGCGACCTTCGACTGGTCCTCCGGCCCGTTGGGCACACCTGGTCAGTGGCCTGTCGCGCTGTCCAACGCGGTCGGCATGATGCTCGCCTCCAGCGCGCCGATCGCCATGTTCTGGGGTGACGACCATCTCGCCTTCTACAACGACGCCTACCGGCCGACCATCGGTGCCAAGCACCCGTACGCCATCGGCCAACCGGCCCGCGCGTCCTGGGCGGAGACCTGGCCGGTACTCGGCCCGCTGCTCGACGGCGTCCGGACCACAGGTCGCTCCTACCGTGGCGAGGATCACCCCTTCCTGCTGGACCGGCACGGCTTCGTCGAGCAGACCTACTTCAACGTCTCGTACGACCCGATCCGCAGCGCCGACGGTTCGGTCGGTGGCGTCTACTGCATCGTCAGCGAGACCACCGGACGGGTGCTCGGCGAGCGCCGGCTGCGGGCACTGGCCGAACTGGGCGCCGAGCTGAACGACATCGGCAGCGCCGCCGAGCTCGGCCGAACCGCGGCCGAGGTGCTCGGCCGGCACCGGGCGGACGTGCCGCTCGCCCTGATCTACCTGGCCGACGCCAGCGGTCAACTCGCCCTGGCCGGCTCGACCGGCAGCGTCCCGCCGGCCGTCGACGCCGTCGCGCAGGTGCTGGCCCGGGTGACCGCCGACGGCACGCCCGCCACGGTCGAGGTGGCCGACCTGGTCGAGTCGCCGCCGGTCGACGCCGCCGACCAGGCCCTCGTACTGCCGCTCACGGCGACCAACCAGACGGTGGGCGCGCTGATCGTCGGCGTGGGCCGTCAGCTACCGCTCGGCGACGACTACCGGAACTTCCTCGACCTGGTCGCCGCGCAGATCTCCCGTGCGGTCGGCACGCAGCGTGCGTACGAGCAGGAACGGGCCCGGGCCGCCGAGTTGGCGGCACTGGACCGGGCGAAGACCAACTTCTTTGCCAACGTCAGCCACGAGTTCCGCACCCCGCTGACCCTGGTGCTCGGCCCACTGGAGGACATGCTGGCCGACCCGGCGCTACCCGCCTCCGGGACCGAGCGGCTCACCACGATGCACCGCAACGCGTTGCGCCTGCTCAAGCTGGTCAACACAGTGCTGGACTTCTCCCGACTGGAGTCCGGTCGGCTCGCCGCCCGCTACCAGCCCACCGACCTCGCCGGCTACACGGCCCGGCTGGCCAGCACCTTCCGGTCGGCCACCGATCGGGCCGGATTGCGGCTGGTGGTGGACTGCCCGCCGCTGCCGGCGCCGGTCTTCGTCGACCGCGACATGTGGGAGAAGATCGTCCTCAACCTGGTGTCCAACGCTGTCAAGTTCACCTTCGACGGCGAGATCCGGGTGCAGGTCCGGGCGTTGGACGGCGCGGCCCGGCTGGAGGTGACCGACACCGGCATCGGCATTGTGCCGAACGAGATTCCGCACGTCTTCGAGCGGTTCCACCGGGTGCCCGGGGCGCGCGCACGCACCCACGAGGGCACCGGGATCGGCCTGGCGCTGGTCCGGGAGCTGGTCGAAATGCACGGCGGCGAAGTGGGGTTGACCAGCCAGGTCGACGAGGGCAGCACCTTCACGGTGACCATCCCGACCGGTGCGGAACACCTGCCGGCGGACCGGGTCGTCACGTTCGGCCACCAGCCGACGGGTGAGCCCGAGCAGGCCCGCCTTTTCGTGGCGGAGACCGCGTTGTGGAGCGGCACCGGCCCGGCACCCGAGTACGACAGCCGGCCGACCGACGGCACCCCGGCCGGCCGGATCCTGGTCGTCGACGACAACGCGGACCTGCGCGAGCACGTCACGCGGCTGCTCTCCCCGACCTGGGAGGTGGTCACCGCGAACGACGGGCTGGCCGCGCTGCCGCTGGCCCGCGACGGCGGGTTCGACCTGGTGCTCAGCGACGTGATGATGCCCCGACTGGACGGGTTCGGGCTGGTGAGCGCGCTGCGTGCGGACCCGCGTACCCGGCATGTGCCGATCGTGCTGCTCTCCGCCCGGGCCGGTGCCGCGGAGGCCGTCGCCGGTCTCTCCGCCGGCGCGGACGACTACCTCACCAAGCCCTTCGCCAGCCAGGAGTTGATCGCCCGGGTCCGGGCCAACGTCGAGCTGGGCCAGCTCCGCGGGCAGATCATCCGCCGGCTCCGGGCGCTGGCCGACGCGGCGGTGGCGGTCAACACCGCCCGGTCCACCGGCGACGTGCTCCAGGTCGCCGCCCGACACGCGCTCAGCCTCGCCGAGGCCGCCCGAGTGGTGATCACCGCGGCCGGGGTCCGCTCCGAGGCGGACGGCGGTGGCGCCGCCGCCGCGGACCCGTCCTTCGTGACCGAGCTGACGGGCACCGCCGGTGACACTCTCGGCGAGCTGCGGGTCTGGCGACCCGCCGGCGACGACGCGCAGGCCGACGACGCCGCGCTGACCCAGCTGGCCCGGCTGGTCGGGGTGCGGTTGGAGAACGCCCAGCTCTACGAGGCCGAACACCGCATCGCCACCACCCTGCAACACAGCCTGCTGCCGCGAACGCTGCCGCAGCTGCCTGGAGCGGTGCTGGCCAGCCGTTACCTGCCCGGCACCGCCGACGTCGAGGTCGGCGGTGATTGGTACGACGCCATCGCCCTCGACAACGGCGACCTGGTGCTGGTCATCGGCGACGTGGTCGGCAAGGGCGTCCAGGCCGCCGCCGCGATGGGGCAACTGCGCAACGCCCTGCGGGCGTACCTGCTGGAGGGCTACGGCCCGGGCGAGTCGCTGACCCGGCTCAACCGGCTGGTCGGGTCCACCGAGCGCCGTTCCTTCGCGACGGTGGTCTGTCTGGTGTTCGATCCGCGTACCAGCCGCCTGCGGTACGCCAGTGCCGGTCACCCGTCCCCACTGCTGATCAGAGGAGCCGACGTGGCGTTCCTGCACGTCCGCGCGCTCGGCCCGCCGGTAGGTGCCATCCCCGACGCGACGTACGAGGCGGTCGAGGGTGAGTTGGCGTCGGGCAGTCGGTTGCTGCTCTACACCGACGGGCTGATCGAGGACCGGCAACTCGACATCGACGGCGCGCTGGCCCAACTGTGCCTGGACGCGGCTACCCCCAGCGAGCACGTGGCCGACCTGATCGACGCGGTGGTCGAGCGGGTCGACGGGCGGCCCCGCCGTGACGACGTGGCGGTGCTCGCCCTCGAAGCGGTGGAGCTGAACCGCTTCGCCTTGCGGCTACCGGCGGACCCGACCCGGCTGAGCGTGCTGCGTAAGCGTCTGGAGGACTTCTTGGTCGCGCACGAGGTCGGTGAGACCGACGTGTTCGACCTGACCGTCGCGGTCTCCGAGGCCGCCGCGAACGCCATCGAACACCCGGTCCACCCCGCCGAGGCCACGATCAGCGTGGAGGTGGCCATCGAGAACAGGACGGTGACGGCCACCGTGCGGGACAGCGGGCAGTGGCGTGAGTCGACCGGCTCCGGGTTCCGGGGGCGTGGTCTGGCCCTGATCAGGGCGTTGGGTGACCTGTCGGTGCGGCGTACCGACGAGGGCACCGAGGTGACGCTGCGCCGGCAGTTGCGGGACTGACCGCGCGCCCGGCGCGGTCGTTCAGGTCGGGCTGAGCCAGGTCTGCTCGCCCAGGCCGGAGATGTCCAGCACCCGACGGACCTGCCGGGACGGCAGGACGGTGAGCGTGCCCGGAAACTGCTGGGCGAGCCGGACCAGGGCGTGGATGGCGGCCGAGTCGAAGAAGGTGACAGTGCGCAGGTCGAGGGTGATCCGCTCGGCGGGCTCGCGCAGCGCGGTCTGGAGCATCGTGTCCGCGGTCGCCATGTCGACCTCACCGGCCACCACGACGCGAAGGTGGTCACCGTCGATCTCCGCGCTGGCGGAGAAGACAGGTGGTGCTCCCCCTTGATCCACGCAGACACCATGGCACAGCGACACTTGCAGGGCAACAACCTCCTCCCAGCAGCCGTGGCGCGGGTCACCAGCGCTCCCGGCGATAGGCTTGTGGCATGACCGTCCGCCCTCCGCTGACACCCGGCACGCTCTCCCCGCTGCGACCGGTGCCGTCCCAGATCGCCCGACCGGAGTACGTGGGCAAGAAGCGTCCGCAGGAGTGGCGTGGCTCGCACGTGCAGACGCCGGAGACCATCGAGAAGATGCGGGTCGCCAGCCGACTCGCCGCCCAGGCGACCCAACTCGCCGGCGAGCACTGCAAGCCCGGCGTGACCACCGACGAGATCGACAAGGTGGTGCACGAGTTCCTCTGCGACCACGGCGCCTACCCGTCGACGCTGGGCTACAAGGGCTTCCCGAAGTCCTGCTGCACCAGCATCAACGAGGTCATCTGCCACGGCATCCCGGACTCCACCGTCATTCAGGACGGCGACATCATCAACGTCGACGTCACCGCGTACATCGGTGGGGTGCACGGTGACACCGACGCCACCTTCTGCGTCGGTGAGGTCAGCGAGGAAGCCCGACTGCTGGTCGAGCGCACCCACGAGGCGATGATGCGCGGTATCCGCGCGGTCGCCCCGGGCCGGCAGATCAATGTGGTGGGCCGGGTCATCGAGTCGTACGCCAAGCGGTTCGGCTACGGGGTGGTCCGCGACTTCACCGGCCACGGCATCGGCGAGGCCTTCCACAGCGGGCTCTACGTGCCGCACTACGACAGCCCGCGTCCCACCGACATCATGGAACCGGGGATGACGTTCACCATCGAGCCGATGATCACTCTCGGCACCTACCAGTACGACATGTGGGACGACGGGTGGACCGTCGTCACCAAGGACCGGAAGTGGACGGCCCAGTTCGAGCACACCATCGTGGTGACCGACGACGGCCACGAGATTCTCACCCTGCCGTGAGCGCGAGGAACGCAGCGAAGCGGAGTCCCGCAGTCGCGAACGAAAGCAGATCCGTGAGCGCGAGGAACGCAGCGAAGCGGAGTCCCGCAGT
Source organism: Micromonospora sp. NPDC002411 (assembly GCF_053592955.1). Lineage (NCBI taxonomy): Bacteria > Bacillati > Actinomycetota > Actinomycetes > Micromonosporales > Micromonosporaceae > Micromonospora > Micromonospora sp. NPDC002411. The sequence goes on from NZ_JBSFBM010000047.1 coordinate 19,458, forward strand.
CGCGAACGAAGGGCAGGCACCGTGACCGACGCCCCAGCAGCCCTGCGCGAGGCGCACCACGCCGACGTCTCCGGCGGCTGGCTGCGCCCGGCCGTCTTCGGCGCGATGGACGGCCTGGTCACCAACATCGCCCTGATCGCCGGCGTCGGCGGCGGCGGGGTGTCGTCGCACAGCATCGTGCTCACCGGCACCGCCGGCCTGGTCGCCGGGGCGATCTCCATGGGCCTCGGTGAGTACACGAGCGTCCGGTCCGCCAACGAGCAGGTCGCCGCCGAGGTGGCCAAGGAGCGCCGGGAGCTGGAACGCCACCCCGAGGCGGAGGCCCGCGAACTTGCCGACGCGTGGGTGGCCCGCGGCCTACCCCGGGACCTCGCCACCCAGGTCGCCGAAGCGGTACGCCGCGACCCGGAGGAAGCCCTGCGGGTGCACGTCCGCGAGGAGTTGGGCGTCGACCCCGACGACCAGCCCAGCCCGTGGGCGGCGGCGACCTCGTCGTTCCTGTTCTTCTCGCTGGGCGCCCTGATCCCGCTGTTGCCCTACCTGTTCGGCGCCACCGAGCTGTGGCTGGCACTCGCCGTCGGCGGGCTCGGGCTGTTCGCAGCCGGCGCGGTGGTGGCACGCTTCACCAACCGACCCTGGTGGACCGGCGGTCTCCGCCAACTGCTGCTGGGTGCCGCCGCGGCCGGTGCCACCTATCTCATCGGCACGCTGATCGGGGTGCAGGGCGGGCTGTGACGCCGGTCAACCCGTGAGCAGTTCGTCGATCGTCCCGTCGACCGCACGACCACGGGCGGCCAACTCCTCAGCCTGCCGGGCCAGCACCGCACCCACCTCGGTCATGTCCGCCCCGGCCAACCCGGTGCGCCGCACCGCGTCCCCCGGGTCACGGAAGTAGGTGCGGCTCAGCAGACCCGTCACCGTGGCCGCAGCCAGCCGGGCCTCACCGAGCATCAACAGGGCCTGGTCGGTCTCGTACCACTCGGCGAGCCGGGCCGCCCGGGCGTGCGCCGCGCTGCCCCGATACCAGGCCTGCCGGGCCGCGGTGCTGAACTCCGCCGGTCGAGCCCGGGCCAGCCGGCCCAGATGCTCGTCGCGCAGCGTCCGCAACCAACCCGTCGGGTCGTGCAGCGCCTGCGTGGTGACGTAACGGTCGGCGGTCAGCGGCCACAGCGGAGAGACCACCCGAGCCTGCGCCAGATAGTCCTCCGCACCGGCCACTGTCAGATCGACGAGCACTCCGTCCACACGACGGGTCGCCGGCGGCGGGCCGGCACCGGACCGGTAGGTGACCACCAACATCCCCGCCTCGCGGTCCCCACCGCCGTCGTCGTCACCGTGCGCCAGGGGCCCGTGCACAGCTACCGCGAGCACATCGGCCGGGAAACGCCGCCGGACGGCCTCGGCGACCCGCTCCGCGACCGCCCAGCGTCCATCGTCGAGACCCCGATCGACACCGGTCTGCCCGCCGCTCGCGCTCACGGGGTCACCTTCCGCTACTGGGCGCCAAGGTCCGCGCGAACATCAGGGATGTTGATGTCTGCCACGGGTTGGAGGCAGCGACATCCGGGACGTTGCTCGGATCGTGGGCGTGGGGCGTGGGGAAACTCGACTCGCCAACTGCCGTCGAAGTTTAGCCAGCAGGCGGTGGGTCGGCGGGCGCGCCGCGCCCGGTCGGCACCAGCCGGAAGATGTGGATCTCCCGGCCGCCGGCCCGCTGCACGTACGTGTGGTACGCGGGCCACTCGGTGACCAGCAACTGCCACAGCCGGTCCCGCTCGGCGCCGGACGCCCGGTCGGCGCGTACCGGGATCCGTCGACCCTTCACGTCCACCGTTGCGGCTGGATCGGCGAGCACGTTCATCGCCCAGCCGGGGTGGTGCGTCTGCCCCCAGTTGGAGCCGATCACCACGTAGGCGTCGTCGTCCCGCACGTACAGCAGCGGGTTGCTGCGGGGCTTGCCGGAGCGGCGACCGGTCGTGGTGATCACCAGGGACGGCATCAGGCCGAGCGCGACCACCCGGCCCCGGGTGAGCCGACCGATCACCCGGTCGGCGGGAACCAGCAGACGCGCGGCGGCGCCGAACCACCGGTAGTGACCAACTCGGCGGGTGAGATTTCCCAGCACTGACACGCGGATCAGTCTGCCGGTTGCCCGGCCCGCGCGGCACCCCCCGCACGCGCACCAATCGCCGACCGGCGGACGGGGTGCCCAGCGGTCAGTCCAGTCTCCGCTCGATCGGCAGCCGGGCGCGGGTGAACAGACCGGCCCCGAGCATCGCCACCACCGGCACCAGCACGAGCACCCCGAGCGTGGGCCACGGCACCAGGATCGGGTACGGATCGGGTACCGGCCAGTCGCTGGCGTACTGCCGGTTGACCGAGAACAGCACGATCGCCGCGGTGCCCAGCCCGGCCACGATGCCGAGCACCGAACCGAGCCCGGCGATGACCCCGGCCTGGCAGATCGCCAGCAACCGGCGTAACGCAGGTGCCGCGCCGACGGCCGCCAGGGTGGTCAGTTCGGCGCGTCCCTCGGCGGCGGCGAGCGCCGTGGCGATACCGGCCGCTCCCACCGTGATCAGGCCGGCCGCCGCCGCGATCAGCAGGAGCAGCGGTGAGACGTCCCTTGGCGCGGAACCCTGCTCCACGTTCAGCGAGAAGGTCCCGAACGACCGCAGGGCGGCGGTGAACCGTGCCTGCTGCTCCTCGTCGGGCGGAATCGTGGTGCCGACCACCCAGCCGGACGAGGACCAGCTCACGCCGAGTTGTCGGACCGCGCCGGTGGACAGCAGCAGACGGGGATAGCCGACCGCCCGGGGCAGCGCGTACCCCGGCAGATCACGCAACGTGGTCAGTTGATCCCGCCCGGTGTCCACCCGGCTGACGCGTACCGTCACCAGACCGTCGTGCAGGTAGCGCGGGTCGGTCACCACCACGCCGCCGGCACGCAGCACCGCCGAGGCCGCCGCTGTCGTCGTCGGGTCCGCGCCGGTGAGAAGTGGTAGCGCGCTGCCGTCGTCCACCTCGGGCTGCACGTAGCCCTCGGAGGGGTCCAACTCGCAGCGTGGGTCGGACCGAGCCTGCTGGCGGTGCGACGCGGAAAGGTCGTCGCCGATCTGCCAGGGGCATGCCCGGCTCGCGGGGAGCACCGGCGCGATGTCGCAGTAGACGGTGCCCGTCGCGTCGCAGTCCGGCGTGTGGACCGCGGCCACCGCGTCGACCCCCAACTGATCCTGGGCCGCGTCGACCACCTGGGCCAGCGTCGGTTGCTGGCCCGACCCGTTCTGGTAGACCAGCATGTGACCGGTCGGCAGCATCGGCTGATAGGCGCGTGCGTCGCGGACGCCGTCACTGGCCAGGTACCCACCGAGCGCCACGCTGCTGGCGACGGCGGCCATCACGGCGCAGATTGCCGGCACCGCGGCGGCTCGGTTGCGGCTGGCGTCGCGCAACGCGATCCGCGGCGCCAACGGCAACAGCCGGCCGAGGCGGGCGAGCGTCGTGATCAACGTCGGCGTGCAGGACACCAGCCCCAGCTCGCCGAGGATCAGACCGGTGAGGATCACCGCGGGGGAGGTCCGGCTGGACCCGTACGCCGCCAGCCCCGCCCCGCCCACGACCAGCGCCAGGCCGACGACCAACCACCGGGCCGGGGACACCGGTGGGGTACGTCGCCCGGCGAGCCCGGCGCTGACGTCCTGCCGGGCGGCCGTCCACGCCGGTGCCAGCGCGGCGAGCACCCCGGCCAGCACCGCTACCGCACCGAGCAGCACCAGGGCGGCCGGCCAGCAGCGGTAGCCGCCGAAGCGCAGGCCGAAGACGTACTCCTCCATCAGCGGGCGACCGGCGAACGCCGCGCCGACGCCGACGATCAGGCCGACGGCGGCGCCCAGCACGCCCAGCACCACACCGTCGGCCAGCACGACCCGGCGCAGTTGGGCGGCATCCCCACCGGCCACCGCGACCAGCGCCAGATCCCGCCGTCGACGACGGACGCCGACGGCGAAGGCCGGCCCGACCAGCAGGACGACCTCCAGCAGCCCGAGGCCGGCGATCAGGACGCCGGTGCTCAGGTCGTTGGCGTCGCTCGCCCCGATGAACCCGAACCGGGTCCGGTTCGCTCCGTCGCCCGGACCGTCCGAGTGCCGTGCGGTGACCACCACTCCCCGGTCGTTGAGCCGGGACACCAGCGCGGCGTCGACGGTCCCGGGTATGTCCGCCAACCAGACGCTGTCCGGCCCCGGACCGGTCTTCGGTACGGCTCCCGGGTGCAGCGCCACGACCGGACCGAGGTCGTCGGGGAACTCGACCACCCCCACCACTGTGTACGCCCTGCTCCCGTCGGCGACCGTGACGGCGTCACCGAGGCGCAGGTCCAGGCGGCGCAGTGCCGCCGGGCTGACCGCTACCTCGCCGGGCTGCTGTGGTGCCCGGCCGGCCAGGAACCGCACCAGCCCTCGGGCCAGCGGGTCGCCGAGGTCCAGCACCCGACCGGACACGTTCTCGTCGCGGTCCGGGCCGCGCAGGGTCAGCGGGGCGTGCGGGCGCACCTCGGTGACCCGACTGCCCGGACCCAGCAGCGCGGTCATCTGGGCTGCGGTGACCCTCGGAGGGGGCTTGCCGTCCTGCGTGTTCCAGCCCTCACCCCACTCGTCCTGTCCCACCGGGCCGTTGGCGACCCACTGCAACTCCGCGTCGGCGACGCCGAGTCGACGGTCGACACGTTCCTGCGCGGTCAGCTCGGCCATGTCGTAGTTCGCCGCGAGGAAGGCCAGCGCGGCCACCGGCAGGGCGATCATCGCAAGGACCAGGGCGGTCCGTCGCCGGGCCCGGCGGGACTCGCGTCGCGCGATCCGCAGCGCGGTCCGCCAGGAGCCGGTCAGCTCGGCGATCCGCCGCCGGCCGACGAGGACGGGTGGCTGGACCGACGACGCCGGCACGGGGTCGGCCCGGCCAGGGGCCTGCCGCGTACGGCGGATGATCACCGCTCGCTACCGGACAGCAGCTGCTCGACGCTGCCCAGCGGTGCCGTCGTGTCGACGAGTACGCCGTCGCGGAGGAACACCACCCGGTCCGCCCAGCCGGCGTGTCGTGCCTCGTGGGTGACCAGTACCCCGGCGGCGCCCGCGTCGATCCGGCGGCGCAGCAGGTGCAGCACCGCCTCGCCGGTCTGCGAGTCCAGTGCGCCGGTGGGCTCGTCGGCGAGTACCAGCCGCCGCTCACCCACCAACGCGCGGGCGATGGCCACCCGCTGCTGCTGCCCGCCGGAGAGCTGGTCGGGGAAGCGGTCACCCAGCCCGGGCAGGCCCACCTCGGTGAGCGCGGCCCGGGCCAGCGCGCGGGCGCGGCGTCCGCTGGTGCCGTCGAGCTCCAGCGGGAGCGCCACGTTCTCCAGCGCGGTCAGACTGCCCAGCAGATTCAGCTGCTGGAAGATGTAGCCGATCCGGCGTCGACGCAGTTGGGCCAGCCCGCGACGGTCCAGGGCCCCGAGCGGTTGCCCCTCGACCCGGACCTCGCCGCCGGTCGGACGGTCCAGCCCTCCGGCCAGCGCCAGCAGCGTCGACTTGCCGGATCCGGACGGCCCCATCACGGCGACCAGTTCGCCGGGCCGGACGGCCAGGCTGACGCCGCGCAGCGCGTGCACCGCCGCCGGTCCGGTGCCGTGGGTGCGGTGGACGGCGCGGAGCTCCAACACCGCGTCGTCCGACCCGCTCACCGTCGCGCCTCCTCGCCGGCCCACCTCGCCGAGTCCTGCGCGTCGGCGTCCCCCGGTCGGGGCACGGGAGGTGCCGGGCCGCTGGGTTGGTGCCGCACCAGACTGCTCTCGCAGTGGTCCAGCCAGCGCACCTCCGCCTCGGCCTGGAACACCATGGAGTCCAGGACGAGGCGCCAGGGGAGGTCCTCCGGCCGGTTGCTGCCGTACTTCAGCCGGGTCAGCTCCTGTAGGGCACGCATCGTCGCGCTGCGCTGGGCCTGCACCACCGAACGGACGTCCACTCCGGGGGTGGTCAGCGCCAACGCCAGCTTGATGGCCAACTCGTCGCGGGGCCGGTCGGTGCGGCTGATCGGGGTGGCGAACCACAGCGCCAGGTCCGCCCGGCCGGCATCGGTGATCTCGTACGGGCGCTGCCCGGCCTCGCTCTCCGGCAGCGGGCGCACCAGACCGTCCCGTTCCAGCCGGGACAGCGTGGTGTAGACCTGCCCGATGTTCAGCGGCCAGGTCGAGCCGGTCGACTCCTCGAACGCGGCGCGCAGCTGGTAGCCGTACATCTGGCCGCGTTCGAGCAGGGCGAGCAACCCGTGACGGATGGACATGGCAACGGAGTATGCATACCTGGTATGCGCTCCGCAACCGGAGTGGGCCTGTTCAGGCAGGTCGACCGGGAAACGGGACGGTCAGCGGGGTCAGTCCGGCCGTCTTGCGCCACCGGGTGGCGCGTACGGCGTACTCCACCAGGGCCGCCAGCGCCTGGTCCCGGTCGGCGCCGGTGGTGGACGCCAACGCCGCCCGCCAGTGCGCGGCCGTGCGTTCCTCCACCTCGGCGGCGAGCCGCAGGGCGCTCGCCCGGTCGGTGACCGGGAACGGCAGCGCGTAGCCGGCCCGGTCCGGCGGTACGACGCCGCCGGCGGTGGTGAGCTGCACCACCAGGGTGTCGCGCCGACGTCGATGGGCGGCCTCTGCCTGGTGTGCCGCCTCCCGTGCCGCGCCGGTGAGCCGGACACCGATCCGCCCGTAGGCGTAGATGGCCGCGTACTCGGCGGACAGGGCGGAGGCGAGAGCCTCCCCGGCGGACGGCTGCCTCACTTCAGTGCCTCCTGGTGGGTGGCGCGGGCGGCGACGATCGACCCGAGCAGTGCGGCCCGCTCGGCGGGCGCCGCGGCGCAGGACTCGGTGGCGGACTTCTGGGCGCTCTTCTCGAGTGCGCGCAGCGCGGCGAGCGCGCCGGCCTGGTCGGCCGCCGCAGCGGTGGTCGGGGCGCTGGCCCCCGCCGAGGGCAGGGCCACGCCGATCACCCGGGCCAGCTCGGTGGCGTGGGCGGTGTGCGCCTCGCCGATCGGGCCGAGGCGGTCGGCCAGGTCCGGATGTGCGGCGGCGCTGCTCCGGTACGCCTCGGCCAGCGCGAGCGCCTCGTCCACCATCGGCCGCAGCGGGTCCGGCGGCGGCGCTGGCTTGTCGTCACGGTCGAAAAGATCACAGCCGGTCAGCGGCGCGGCGGTGCCACCGAGCACCAGCAGCGCCCCGCCACGCAGGATCTTTCGCCGGGAATGTCCGGATGCCTGGTTGCGCTGTGTCGTTCTGCCGATCCCCACCGGGCAAGTCAACACCATGAGGGCCGGTCCAGGGGCCACCGGCGTCGGTGCGCCGCCCGGCCCGCCGCCGGGCAGGCGCGTTACGCTCTGCGCAGCCACCGGCGTGTCCGCTCCGGTGGCGTGCCGGCATGGCGGGAAGACCCACCACCGTCGACCAGGGAAAGGGTGCGGAGATGACGCAGCGTGGCCGTGCCACCAGGCCGACAGGTCGGCCCCGCGTTGCCGCGGGTCCCCGCGGTGGTGACCTCGCCGGGCGACGTGCCCGGTTGCGAGAGGTGATCGAGCCCGTCGTCAACGACGCCGGCTACGACCTGGAGGACCTGTCGGTCTCCCGGGCCGGTCGTCGGCACGTGGTACGGGTGATGGTGGACGCCGACGGCGGGATCGACCTGGACGCCGTCGCGGACGTCTCCCGGGCGGTCTCGGCCGCGCTGGACGCCGCGGAGGAGACCGGTGGCGACATCGTGGCCGGGGAATACCAGCTCGAGGTCAGTTCGCCGGGCGTCGACCGGCCGCTCACCCTGCCCCGGCACTGGCGGCGCAACGTGAGCCGACTCGTCAAGGTGCTTGGTGACCGGGGCGACCAGCGGGAGGTGGTCCATCTCCTGGAGGCTGCCGGAACCCCAGCGGAACGCGGG
>NZ_JBSFBM010000048.1:0-27394 GCF_053592955.1 Micromonospora sp. NPDC002411
CCGAGGGGGTACGCGTCAGACGGCGGCGATCAGCATCGCCGGGCGTTCCACGCAGTCGGCCACGTGCCGCAGGAAGCCACCGGCCACCCCGCCGTCGCAGACCCGGTGGTCGAAGGTGAGGCTGAGCTGGGTCACCTTGCGGACGGCGAGCTGCCCGTCGACCACCCACGGCTTGTCCACGATCCGCCCGACCCCGAGCAGGGCCGCCTCGGGGTGGTTGATGATCGGCGTGGAGCCGTCGACGCCGAACACCCCGTAGTTGTTCAGCGTGAACGTCCCGCCGGTCAGCCGGGCCGGCGGCAGGTTCCCGGCCCGCGCGGCGGCGGTGGTCGCCGCCAGTTCGGCGGCCAGCTCGGCGGTGGTGAGGCGTTGGGCGTCGCGCAGCACCGGCACCAGCAGACCCCGGTCGGTCTGCGCGGCGATGCCGAGGTGCACCCCCGCGGACTGGACGATCCGCTGCCCCTCCGTGTCGACGCGGGCGTTGAGCTGCGGGAACCGGCGTAGCCCGCTGAGGCAGATCCGGGCCAGCAGGGCCAGGATGCTCACCGGCGCGTCGGGGGTCGCCGCGTTGATCGCCGCACGGGTCTCCAACAGGCCGGTGGCGTCCACGTCGACCCAGATGGTCACCTCCGGGATCTCCCGCCGGCTGCGGGAGAGCTTGTCGGCGATCGCCTTGCGCACACCGGTGAGGGGGACGATCACGTCGCCGTCCCCGCTCGGCGCGAGGGCGACGTGCGGGTCCGGGACGGCGGCGAGCCGGGCGGCGGGCGCGGTCAGCGCCGCCTCCACGTCGGCGCGACGGATCACGCCGCCGGGCCCGGTGCCCCGCACCGTACCCAGGTCGACGCCGTGCTCACGGGCCAGCCGTCGGACGATCGGCGAGATGACCAGAGCGGCCGGCGAGCGCGGATCGGCGGGCGCGGCGGACACGCCGACGTCGGCGCGAGCAGCGTCCGGGCGAGCAGCGTCCGGGCGAGCAGCGTCCGCCGGGCTGACGTCGGTCGGTTCCGGGGCGAGGACCAGCCGGGGCCGACGTCGACGCCGGGTGCCGCCGCCGTGGCCCGTCCCGTACCCGATCAGGACGTTGCCGGAGCCGGCCCGTTCCTCCTCGCGGTAGGTGGCGTGCCCGGCCGGCTCGTCGCCACCGTCCAGCGGCGCGATGGTGATCAACGGCTGGCCGACCGGGCGTACCTCACCGGCCGCGCCGTGCAGGGTGACCACCCGGCCGGCGTACGGGCAGGGCACGTCCACGACCGCCTTGGCGGTCTCCACCTCGACCACGCTCTGGTCGACGGTGACCACGTCGCCCACGGCGACCCGCCACTCGACGATCTCGGCCTCGCTCAGCCCTTCACCCAGGTCGGGCAGGAGGAAGACCTGGGTCCGTTCGACGGTGGTCATGCCGCCGCCCAGCGCGCGTCGGGCTGGTCGTCCCACTGGAGGCGGGCCACCGCGTCGAGGACCCGGTCCACGCCGGGGAGGTGGGTGTGCTCCAGCATCGGCGCCGGGTACGGGATGTCCAGCCCGGCCACCCGCAGCACCGGGGCGTGCAACGCGTGGAAGCACCGCTCCTGCACCCGGGCGGCGATCTCCGCGCCGACCCCCGCGAAGCCGGGGGCCTCCTGGATCACCACGCACCGGCCGGTACGCCGGACCGAGGCGGTGATGGTGGCGTCGTCGAACGGAACGATGGTGCGGACGTCGACGACCTCCAGGTCCCAGCCCTCCTCGCGGGCGGCCTCGGCGGCCTCGAGCGCGACAGGCACCGCCGGCCCGTACGCGACAAGGGTGGCGTCGCGTCCGGGGCGACGCACGACGGCCTTCCCGAACGGCTCGGCACGCGCGGGCAGCTCCGCGTCGGCGCTGGCGAAGTAGAGCTTCTTGGGCTCCATGAAGACCACCGGGTCGGGGTCGTCGATCGCCTCGCGCAGCAGGGAGTACGCGTCCTCGACGGTCGCCGGGGTGACCACCTTCAGTCCGGGGGTGTGCGCGTAGTACGCCTCGGACGAGTCGCAGTGGTGCTCGACCCCGCCGATGCCGCCGGCGTATGGCACCCGGATGACGATCGGCACGCTCAACGCGCCCCGGGTGCGGTTGCGCAGCTTCGCGACGTGCGAGGCGATCTGCTCGAACGCCGGGTACGCGAACGCGTCGAACTGCATCTCGACCACCGGCCGCAGCCCGGACATGGCCAGGCCGACGGCGAAGCCGACGATGCCGGCCTCGGCGAGAGGGGTGTCGAAGCAGCGGTTCTCGCCGAAGCGGGCCTGGAGGCCGTCGGTGATCCGGAAGACGCCGCCGAGTTGACCGACGTCCTCACCGAAGACGACGACCCGGTCGTCGGCGGCGAGGGCGTCGGCGAGCGCGGTGTTGAGCGCCTTCGCCATGGTGGTGGCCATCAGGCGTTCCCCTCCTCGTCGCGGGCGGCGGCCAACTCGGCACGGACCTGCTCGCGCTGTTCGACCAACTGCGGGGTGGGCTCGGCGTACACGTGGTCGAAGAGGCTCAGCGGGTCGACGGTGGGCTGCTCGTTCATCCGCGCCCGCAGGTCCGCCGCGTACGCCTCGGCCTGCTCGGCCACCTCGGCGACGGCCGCGTCGTCGAGGACGCCACGGGCGCGCAGGTAGGTCTCCAGGCGGGCGACCGGGTCCCGGTCGCGCCAGGCGTCGACCTCGGCGCCGTCGCGGTAGCGGCTGGCGTCGTCGGCGTTGGTGTGGGGTTCCATCCGGTAGGTGTGCGCCTCGACCAGGAACGGCCCGTTGCCGGCGCGGGCGTGCGCGACCGCGCGGGTGAGCACGGCGAGCACCGCGACCGGGTCGTTGCCGTCGACCTGCTCGCTCGGTACGCCGTAGCCGACGCCCTTGTAGGCCAGCGACGGCGCGGCGGTCTGCCGGGACAGCGGGACGCTGATCGCGTACCTGTTGTTCTGCACGAAGTAGACCACCGGCGCCTTGAACACGGCGGCGAAGTTGATCCCCTCGTGGAAGTCGCCCTCGCTGGTCGCGCCGTCACCGATGAAGGCCAGCGCCACGGTGTCGCGCCCCTGGTACGCCTCGCCGTGCGCCAGCCCGGCGGCGTGCACGCACTGGGTGGCGAGGGGGGTGCACTGCGGCGCGGTCCGCACCTCGGTCGGGTCGTACCCGCAGTGCCAGTCGCCGCGCAGCAGGGTGAGCACCTCGACCGGGTCGATGCCCCGGGCAACCAGAGCCATCGACTCGCGGTAGGTGGGGAAGACCCAGTCGGTGTCGCGGACCGCGAGGACCGCGCCGACCTGGCACGCCTCCTGGCCCCGCGAGGATGGGTAGACGGCGAGCCGGCCCTGCTTGGTCAGGGCGGTCGCCTGGGTGTCGAAGCGGCGGCCGAGCACCATCCGGCGGTACAGCTCGCGCAGCACCTCGACGGGCGGCTCCGGGTAGTCGGTGCGGGCGGGCAGCGGCGTGCCGGTCGGGTCGAGCAGGCGGACAGGCTCGGTGTTCGGCAGCAGCGGACGCGCCGGGTCGGGCGGGGTGGCCGCCCGACGGGTGCGCGGGGATGCCCTGCGGACCGCCTGGGGAGTGGTCGTCACGGCGGAACCTCCTGGGACGTGTGGTGAGCCTATGCTTCCGCTTGTGGATGATTGACTCAAGATCGACACGGAAGGCGGGACGATTGGCATGCGGAGGATCGGTCAGTGAGCCAGGAGACCGCCGACGACGCAGGCCGGGGCGCGGGATCGGGACGATCGGCCCGAGCCCTGGACGAGGTCGACCGGCGGATCCTCGACGAGCTGGTCCGGGACGGTCGCACGTCGGTGCGCACCCTCGCCGAGCGAATCCACATCTCCCGCACCAACGCGTACGCGCGGGTGGAACGGTTGCTCCGCGACGGGGTGATCACCGGGTTCCGGGCCCAGGTGGCGCCCGAGGCGGCCGGGCTGGGCACGTCCGCGTACATCGCCCTGACCATCGAGCAGAACACCTGGCGGGAGGTGTCAGCCGAGCTGGCCCAGGTGCGCTACATCGAGCACGCCGCGCTGCTCGGCGGCGACCACGACGTCCTCGCGCTGGTCCGCGCGCCGGACAACGCCGCGTTGCGGGACGTGGTGCTGGGCCGGGTGCAGAGCATCCCGGGGGTGCTGTCCACCCGCACCTGGCTGGTGTTCGAGGAGTTCGACGGGGCGGGCAGCCCGTGGGCCTGACCCGGCTCAGCGCTCGGGTGGGGCCTCCAGCCCTTCCCGGTCGGCCAACTCCAACAGCGGCTCCAGCGAGTGCCGGTCACCGTCCAGACCGGCGTGCGGGTCGCCGCGCTCGGCGAAGCGCGCCGGCACTGACAGCACGTCGAAGTCCTCCGGTCGGGCGTCGTCCAGCTCCGCCCACTCCAGCGGCGCCGACACCAGCGCCCGGGGCGTCGGGCGGATGGAGTACGCCGAGGCCATCGTGTGGTCCCGTGACATCTGGTTGTAGTCCACGAAGACCGGACGGTCCCGCTGGTCGCGCCACCAGGTGGTGGTGACCAGCTCCGGCAACCGGCGTTGCATCTCCCGGCCCAGGGCGAGCACCGCCCGGCGACACTCACCGAAGCTCCACCGCGGCTCGATCGACAGGTAGATGTGCAGGCCCCGCCCGCCGGTGGTCTTCGGATAGCCGGTCATCCCCAACTCGGCGAGGAAGGCGCGGACCTCCCGGGCCACCGGCACCACCTGCTCGAAGCCGACGCCCGGCATCGGGTCGAGGTCGATGCGCAGCTGGTCGGGGCGTTCCACGTCGGCGGCGCTGACCGGCCACGGGTGGAAACGCAGTGTGCCCAGGTTGGCAGCCCAGATCACCACGGCCAGCTCGCTCGGCGCGATCTCGTCGGCGGTGCGGCCACTGGGGAAGGTGATGTGTGCGGTGCGCACCCACTCGGGCGCGCCCGCCGGCAGCCGTTTCTGGTAGAACGCGTCGCCCCGGTTGGTCTGCCGGGTGGCGATCGTCGCTCCCTCGAAGACACCGCGCGGCCAGCGCTCCAACATCGTCGGCCGGTCCCGTAGCGCGCGCAGGATGCCGTCGCCGACCGCCAGGAAGTAGCGGACCACGTCCAGCTTGGTCAGCCCTCGCTCCGGGAAGTAGGGCTTGTCGGGGCTGGAGACGCGGACCAGCCGCTCCCCCACCTGGATCTCCTCCGCCGCCGTGGCCACGCCCTGAGGGTACGACGCGCGAGCGCGGCGCACGGCCACCGAGCGGACACTGGCGCGGCGCCAAGGGGGACGGCCGTCGACGGCAGCGATGACACGCTCGGTCAGGAGAGCAGCAGCACGCCGACCACGATCAGTGGCAGCCCGACGAAGAGGAAGATGCCGACCCCGGTGAGCACGCGCCCACCGTCGGCCGTCTCCCGCTCCGGCGCGGCGCCGAACGTGGCGCGTGCACCGAGCATGCTGATCCGGCTCAGCGTCAGGTCGCCCGTCATGCCGATGAGCCCGCCCACCACAACCAACCCGATGCCCGGCCGACCGACGTAGTCACCGCCGTCGACCGCCACCCAGATCATTGCCGCGACCGCGACCAGCGCCCCGATCACCACGAACAACAGGACCGCTTCGCGCAGACCTCGTAAGACAGTCATTGTCGACCCCCGTCGGCTGTCCGGCGCCCATTGCCTCGCATCACCAGGTCGCGGCGGTGCCCCGAAATCGACAGCGACGATCAGCAGTGCACCGACCCCACCGGCGCCACTCCCAGCCGTACGACCGAGTCGCCACCGGGCACCGCGACCCGGTCCCCGGCCGCGACCACCACCGCGGCCGACGGCTCCCGCCAGACACCGACTGGTGTCGATCGCCCCTCTTGACCCGGTCGGGCAGGATGGCGTCGTGCGCCAGCAGAAGACCAGATCGGGCGGGGCGCCCACCGTCCGGATCGACGACGCGTCGACCGAGGACATCCCCGCCCTGCTCGCCCTCGACGCGCTCTGTTTCCCGCCCGGCGACCCGGCGCACGAGCCGGCGGCGCCGAGTGAGATCGAGAACGGCGTCGCGGCCGGGCACGTCCGGGTGGTCCGCGCCGGCACGGAGATCGTCGGCTTCCTTCAGTACGAGTTGCCGAGTGCCCATCACCTCTACCTGAGTGGGCTCGGCGTGCACCCGGATCAGCGGCGCACCGGTGTGGGTGCGGCACTGCTCGACGACTTCGTGGCCCGGGCCCGGACGGTCGCGGCGCAGCCCCACCTGAGCATCTCCACGGTGACCAGCCCGGAGAACCTGGCCATGCTCGGGTTGCTGCTGTCCCGCGGGTTCGTCGTGCGCACCATCGTGCCGGACTACTTCGGCCCGGGGCGCGACCGCTACTACTGCCAGCACAAGTCGCGGGTGGAGTACGTCGACGCCGACGAGCGCTATCTGATCCCGGTTGCCGCGTCGGCGCAGATCGCCACCCTGCTGGCTGGCGAGGAGAACGTCATCACGGGGCTGGTTAACCTGCCCGCCGGGCCGGCCCTGGAGCTGTCCCGGTTCGAGAAGGACGACTTCGCGGCCCTGCAGTCCGACGAGAGCGCCGCCGGGGTCGCCTTCTCCAGCGGCATCCTGGCCTCGATCGCGTTCGTGCTCGGCCTGTCGTTCACCTCCCCGGCCTATCCCGACGGGGTGCGGGTGCTGCTGATGTGCGCGGCCCTGGCCACCACCGCGTCGCTGATCATCTATGCCAACACCTCCGGTGAGCTGGCCCGGCTGCGAACCAACAGCTTCGGCCGGTACACCAAGTGGGGCAACGTGCTGTCGGAGTTCGGCGGTGTCTTCCCGTTCCTCATCGCCCTACCGGTCACCTTCGCGAAGATCACCTCCTCGGTGGGCGTGGCCCTGGCGGCCGCGGCCCTCTTCGGCGCGGCCCTGCTCGTCTACGACCGGTCGACCTTCGCCATCTCGGCACGCTTCCGACAAACCGTCAGCACGACCGTCCTGTCCCTCTTCGTCGCCGCCGCGCCGGTGCTCGGCGTCCTCGCGGTACGCCACTCCGCTGCGCCGTTCTCCTGGGCCTGGACGGGAGCGGTACTCCTCGCCCTGGCCGCCCAGTCCTTCACGTACCTCTTCCGCCGGCGCGACGAGTCGACCTCCCGGGTGGGGCTACGTCCCTGGCAGAGCCGCCGCTAGCCGGCGGGCGGCGGGCGGCGGTCCGATTACCACACGGTCGTGCCGGGTAGGGGTGCCGCATGGCGGAACTGGCAACCCTCTGGATCGTCCGGCACGGCGAGAGCACCGCGAACGTCGCGGCGACGCGGGCCGAGGCGTCGGGCGCGGAGCTGATCGACCTCACCCACCGCGACGCCGACGTGCCGCTCTCCGCGACCGGCCAGGAGCAGGCCCGGGCGACCGGCCGTTGGCTGGCAGCACTGCCGGACGCGAAGCAGCCGGACGTGGCGGTGGTGTCGCCGTACCTGCGCGCGGTGCAGACCTCGCGGCTGGCGCTGGCCGGGACCGACGTGCCCGTGCACCGCGACGAGCGGCTGCGCGACCGGGAGTTGGGCATCCTCGACGGGCTGACCGGCCACGGGGTACGACGGCGGTACCCGGACGAGGCCGACCGTCGGGAGCGGTTGGGCAAGTTCTACTACCGGCCGCCGGGCGGGGAGTCCTGGACGGACGTGGCGTTGCGGCTGCGGACGCTCCTGGGCGACCTGCGGCGTGACCACGAGGGTTGCCGGGTGCTGCTCTTCGGCCATGACGCGCTTGTCTTCCTGCTTCGTTATCTGGTCGAGGGCTTGACCGAGGACGAGCTGATGGCACTCACCCGGCAGGACGTGATCGCCAACTGTTCGATCACCGAGTGGTCGGCGGACGCCGACGGGCGACTGGCGCTCACCGCCTTCAACGACGTCGCGCACCTGCGTCAGCAGGGCGCCGAGCCGACCAGGGAGGACGAGATCCATGCCGAGCCGGTCTGAGGTAAGAGTGATCACACCGGCGTTGCTGCGGGACTGGGCGCTGCCGGTGCCGGTCGGTGGCAAGGAGAGCCGGGGCACCGTGCTGGTGGTCGGTGGTTCCCGCTTCACACCGGGCGCGGTGCTGCTCGCCGGGGTGGCCGCGTTGCGCGCCGGTGCCGGGGTGCTCCAACTCGCCGCCGCCGAGTCCACCGCCGCCGCGCTGAGCATCCAGGTGCCCGAGGCCCTGGTGGTCGGTCTGCCGGAGACCGCCGACGGCGCGGTGGCCGCCGACCGTGACGGCCAACTCGGCGATCTGGTCGCGCAGGCCGACGTGGTGGCGGTCGGCCCAGGCCTGAAGGCGATCGACGAAACCAACCGCCTGCTGGCCCTGGTCCTGGAGGCGGCCCGTCCGGACACGTCGCTGGTGCTCGACGCGTACGCCCTCGGTGCGCTCAGCCACGCACCGGACCTGCTTGTCGGCTCGGGTCGGCCCGTGGTGCTCACGCCCAACGTCACCGAGGCCAGGCACCTGCTCGGACGGGATCCGGGCGACGACCTCGACGCCGAGGCGGCCGAGGTGGCCGCCCGGTACGAGGCGGTCGTGTCGCTGTACGGGCACGTGGCCGCCCCGGACGGACGGGGTTGGCGAGAGGAGAGCGGCGACGCCGGGCTTGGCACCTCCGGCAGCGGCGACGTCCTCGCCGGGTTGTTGGCGGGGCTGCTGTCCCGCGGCGCGGACCCGGCCCAGGCGGCCTGCTGGGGTTCGTTCGCGCACTCGGTGAGCGGCCAGCGACTGATCCCCCGCTACGGCCGGATCGGCTTCCTGGCTCGGGAGTTGCTCGACGAGATCCCCCGCACCCTGGCCATGGTCTGAGGCGGATTCGCCTGTTTCCGCGGTGGTCGTCGGGGTACCGGAACCACACCAGAAGAGACTGTTCAGGGAGGTCATACCGGTGTCGACCGATGCCATCGTGCTGCTCAAAGAGGACCACAAAGAAATGCGCCGCCTGTTCAAGGCCTTCCAGGACGCCGAGGAGGGGCCGGCGAACCAGCGGCAGAAGCTGGTGAACCAGATCCTGGAAGCGCTGACGGTGCACACCTACCTGGAGAACGAGGTGATGTACCCGGAGGTCCGCCGGCTGCTGCCCGACCTGGAGGACGACATCCTCGAGTCGTACGAGGAACACCACGTCGCCGACGTGCTCTGCGCCGAGCTGGCCAGCATGGACGCCAGTGACGAGCGGTTCAACGCCAAGACGACGGTGCTGATCGAGAACGTCACCCACCACGTCGAGGAGGAAGAGGAGGAGTGGTTCCCCAAGGTCCGCGACGCGCTGGGCCGCAAGCAGCTACAGGAGATCGGCGAGAAGATGATCGCGCTGCGCGCGGACGCGCCGCGTACCCCCACTGAGCCGAAGGCGATCAAGAAGGCGATGGACGCGATGACCGCGTGAGTCGGTCTCGTACGCGCAGAGGGCCCGGCGGCGTGCCGGGCCCTCTGCGGTCTGCACCTTGTTCACCAGGGAACCTGCGGTGACCGTCTGGTCACCCATCATCATCGCGGCGAAGCCCTGCTCGGCGACCTTCGCCGGGTCGTCCTTCTTACCCGAACCGACCCGGGTGTCCTCCATCTCGGCCCGCTCGAAGAAGGCGGTGTCGGTCGGGCCCGGCAGCAACGCGGTGACCGTGACGCCGGTGTCCTTCAACTCGTTGCGCAGCGCGGCGCAGCTTCTCGGCCGCCGACGAGATGCCGTCGTCATCGGCGACCACGACCAGGTCGAAGCCGTGCTCGGCGAACTGCACTGCCAACTCGTACCCGATTCCGCTGGACGCCCCGGTCACCACGGCGAGCGGCCGGTCGGTGGTCGGCGTGGTGATGATGGTGCCTCCTCCCCTGCGGATGGCGTACCCGCTCGTCAGGTGGTGCCCCAGGTCGGTCACCCAACCCTCCCGGCGTGTGATGAACGGAGGTCGCCCGGGACGGCCCCGGCTGGCCCGGTAGGATCGGACCGGGCCGTTACTGGCGCGTGGGGATGGAGAACCATCGGGGAGCGGCCCCGTCACGAGGACGTTTGCCGAGCGCCTGGGCCTTCCCGCACGTCTGTTGGAGGTCGCATGTCGCGCAACGCCGAGTCCACCGCATTCCGTAGTGCCCTTGAGGTGATCCGGGCGGTCGAGCCCCGGGTGGCCGACGCCATCGGCGCCGAACTGACCGACCAGCGGGAGTCGCTGAAGCTCATCGCCAGCGAGAACTACGCCTCCCCGGCGACCCTGCTGGCCATGGGCAACTGGTTCAGCGACAAGTACGCCGAGGGGACGGTCGGTCGCCGCTTCTACGCCGGCTGCCAGAACGTGGACACCGTCGAGGCACTTGCCGCCGAACACGCACGCGAGCTGTTCGGCGCGGCGCACGCGTACGTGCAGCCGCACTCGGGCATCGACGCCAACCTGGTCGCGTTCTGGGCGGTGCTGGCCGACCGGGTGGAGTCCCCCGCGTTGAAGAAGGCCCAGGTCCGGCAGGTCAACGACCTCACCGAGGCCGACTGGTTCGCGTTGCGCCGCGAGCTGGGCAACCAGCGGATGCTCGGCATGTCGCTGGACGCGGGCGGCCACCTCACCCACGGCTTCCGGCCGAACATCTCCGGCAAGATGTTCGACCAGCGCAGCTACGGCACCGACCCGGAGACCGGCCTGATCGACTACGACCGGGTGGCCGAGGCGGCCCGCGAGTTCAAGCCGCTGATCCTGGTCGGCGGTTACTCGGCGTACCCGCGGAAGGTGAACTTCCGGATCCTGCGGGAGATCGCCGACTCGGTCGGCGCGACCTTCATGGTCGACATGGCGCACTTCGCCGGCCTGGTGGCGGGCAAGGTGTTCACCGGCGACTTCGACCCGGTGCCGCACGCGCACATCGTCACGACCACCACGCACAAGTCGCTGCGCGGGCCGCGCGGCGGCATGGTGCTCTGCCAGCCGGAGCTGGCCGACCAGGTGGACCGGGGCTGCCCGATGGTGCTCGGCGGTCCGCTACCGCACGTGATGGCCGCCAAGGCGGTCGCCCTCGCGGAGGCCCGTCGCCCCGATTTCGCCGACTACGCCCAGCGGATCGTGGACAACTCGCAGGCGCTCGCCGAGGGGCTGCTGCGTCGGGGCGCGAAGCTCGTCACCGGTGGCACCGACAACCACCTCGTGCTGATCGACGTGTCCGGTTACGGGCTCACCGGTCGGCAGGCCGAGCAGGCGCTCCTGGACTCGGGCATCGTCACCAACCGCAACTCGGTCCCGCAGGACCCGAACGGGGCGTGGTACACGTCCGGCATCCGGATCGGCACCCCGGCGCTGACCACCCGGGGCCTCGGCACCGCCGAGATGGACCAGACCGCGGAGCTGATCCACACCGTGCTCACGCAGACCACGGCCGGCGCCAACGCCGACGGCACCCCGTCGAAGGCGAAGTACACCCTCGACCCGGCCCTGGCCGACAAGATCGCTCGCCAGGCCACCGACCTGCTGGCCCCCCACCCGCTCTACCCGTCGGTCGACCTGACCTGACCCCCGCCGCTCCTGTCGATCATGGAGTTGTGGTGCCCGAAACGGGCTGGTGCACGACGTTAATCCACCACCACAACTCCATGATCGACCCGGACGGGGGGGTCCTGGGGTTAGGCCATGGGGCGCTTCAGGTGGTAGCGGTGGACTTCGGTGCTGCCTTGGACGTTGTTGACGTCTTCGGCGGCGGAGACGAGCTCCCACCCCTCCCGGCCGGCACGGTTGAGGTGCGCGATGGCGGTGTCCCCGTAGGCGGTGATGTCCTTACGGGACCCGTCCGGCGCGTACCAGACGAACGAGACATGGAAATTGCGGCCCTGTCCCTGATAGCGGCGGACGAGCAGGGCGTACTCCCAGGCAACCATGCGGCCTATTATGACCGTCCACCCAGGACGGCGGAACGCGGGTCGTCGCGCATTGCCATCCGATGAACGCGGTGTGTCAACCCGCCCGGGCGGCCAGCTCGTCGGTGATCAGCGCCGCGAGGCGATCCAACCCGACGTCGATCTGTGCCGGCGTCACCGCGCTGACCGACAGCCGCAGCGCGCACACCGGCGCGGTGTCGTCGTAGAAGTGCGCCATCGGCGTCCACAGCACCCCGTAGTCGCGCGCCGAGCGGTCCAGCAGCGCGTCGTCGACCGGGAACGGCACGGTCACCACCACGAAGAACCCGCCGGCCGGCACCGTCCAGCGCACCGCCGCCGGGCCGTCCGTCCCGGCCGGGAACCGTCGGCGCAGCCCGGTCACCAGGTGGCGCAGATTCCTCGTGTACGCGGAGCGCTCCCGCGTGTTCGCCGGGACCAGGCTGCATCCGTTCTCCAACAACCGGCCACCGATCACCGCCTGCGCTATCGGTGACGTGTTCACAGTGACCATGCTCTTGATCATGGCGAGCTGGTCCGCGAGCGGGCCGACGCGACCGTCCGGGCCGGCCACCCGCTGGTCGGCGACCACGTAACCGACACGCGCGCCGGGGAGCACGGTCTTGGCGAACGAGCCGAGGTAGACGACCCGGCGCTCGGTGTCCAACGCTTTGAGAGTGGGTACGCGCGGCCCCTCGTCGCTGTGGAACAGCCCGTACGGGTTGTCCTCCAGCAGCAGCAGGTCCTCCTCGTCCGCGAGGGTGAGCAACCGCCGCCGGTCCTCCGCGGAGATGCTGACCCCGGACGGGTTGGCGAAGTCCGGCATCACGTAACAGGCGCGCGGCCGCAGCCCCGCCGCCCGGGCCCGCCGCGCCTGGGCCGACAGGTCGGCCAGGTCCACCCCGGGCGGACCGCCGGCGACCGGCCACACCGGCAGGTCCACCAGCCGGGCCGCCCCGGTCAGGCCGACGTAGGTCGGTGCAACGGCGAGCAGCACGTCCGTCGGCCCGGTCCGCAGCGCCCGCAGCACCAGGAACATCGCCTCCTGGCAGCCGACTGTCACCACGACCGCCTCCGGGTCGACGGTGATGCCCTCGTCGATGGCGAGGTTGCGGGCGACCAGGTGGTGCACGATGCCCTTGGTCCGGCCGTACTGCAACAGCAGCCGCCGCGCCTGCTCGGGCGGGTGACCCAGGTCGTCGGTGAGGTGCCTGTGGAACGTGTCCAGGTGCCGGTGCACCGCCGCGACGTCGAAGAACTCCTCGTACGGTCGTCCGGCCGCGAGGGACACCGCCGCCGGGTAGCGCTCGGACACCTCGTTGAGGAAGTTCATCGAGGTCAGCGCCGGGTCGCCCAGCGCGGGGTGCAGGTCTGCGGCGGTCAGGTCGACCGGCTCGGTGGCGGTCACCGCTCAGTCCACGCCGAGTGTCCGCAGCTCGGCCGCCGCCGCCGGGTCGGCGCAGCCGGCCAGGGTGAGCGCGTCGGTCAGCTCGACGGCGAGCAGCGCCAACGCGTCCCGTGCGCCACGTTCGCCGCCGGCGGCCAGCGCCCAGAGCATCGGCCGGCCGAGCAGCACCCCGGCGGCGCCCAACGCGAGCGCCCGCAGCACGTCGGTGCCGCTGCGGATGCCACTGTCCAGAAGCACCTGACACCTGTCACCGACCGCGTCGATGATCTCCGGCAGCATGGTGACGCTGGCCGGCGCGCCGTCGAGTTGCCGGCCGCCGTGGTTGGACACGACCACCGCGTCCGCGCCCATCCGGACAGCCTCGACCGCGTCCCGGGGATCCAGCACACCCTTCACCACCAGCGGCAGGTCGACCCGCTCGCGCAGCCAGGCCAGATCCGCCCAGCGCAGCGCCGGTGCGAACGAGGCGGCGGTGTGCGCGGCGATAGCGGACACCCCGGGGGCGCCGGAGTGCGCCAGGGCGTCGCGACCGTCGGGCAGGTTCGCGGCCACCACGTCGTCCGGCAGCCGGAACGCGTTGCGCAGATCGCGGGGACGACGACCGAGCACCGGGACGTCCACGGTGACCACCAGGGCCCGGCACCCGGCCGCGACGACCCGGGCCAGCAGGTCGCCGACGAGGGCCCGGTCGCGCAGCCAGTAGAGCTGGAACCACACGTCCGCGCCGACGGCGGTGACCTGTTCGACGGGTGTGCTGCTCAACGTGCTCGCCAGGTACGGGATCCCGGCAGCGCCGGCCGCCGAGGCGAGGCCCAGCTCCCCGTCCGGGTGCAGCAGCCGCTGGTACGCCATCGGCGCCACCCCGACCGGCATGGCATACGGGCGGCCGAGCAGTCGGGTGCCGAGGTCGACGGTGTCCACCCCGCGCAGCACCCGGGGCAGCACGGCGACCCGGTCCAGCGCGTCCCGGTTGGCGGCGACTGTCACCTCGGCGGCGCTGCCGCCGTCGACGTAGTCCCACACGTCCGGCGGCAGCACCGTCCGGGCCCGCTCGGCGTAGTCGGCGAGCGACACGGCGGGCAGGTCGGTCAGCAGCGGCTCACCCACCGCGTACCGCGTGCCGGTCGGGGCTTCCGCCACCTCGTCGCGCGCGGACGGCAGCCCGAACCGTTCCCGCAGGAACGCCGCCGCGCTGGCCTGCGCCCGCCGGCCGTCGGTGAAGACGCCCGGCATGGCGAAGAAGCCGTGGACCATCCCCGGGTAGTGCGCCAAGCGGGTGGGCACGCCGGCGGCGTCCAGGCGCTCGGCGTACCGCTGCCCCTCGGCGCAGAGGGGGTCCAGCTCGGCGGTGACCACCAGCGCCGGGGGCAGTCCGGTCAGGTCGTCGGCGAGCAGCGGCGACGCGAGAGGATCCCGGGCCTGTGCCGGGTCGGCCAGGTAGTGCGTCCGGTACCAGGCCACCGACCGGCTGTTGAACAGCGTCGGATCGTCGTCCTCGCTGGGGCCGGCCGGCTCGCCGCTCTGGTCGGTGTTCGGGTAGACCAGCAGTTGCGCGGCGAGGGAGGGCCCGTCGGTACGGCAGAGCAGGGTGACCGCGGCGGCCAGGTTCGCGCCCGCGCTGTCCCCGCCCACCGCCAGCCGGTCCGGGTCCACGCCCAGCAGGTCGGCGTGTCCGGCGACCCAGCGGGTGGCCGCGTGACAGTCGTGCACCGCCGCCGGGAAGGGGTGTTCCGGGGCGAGCCGGTACCCGACGGTGATCACCTGACAGGGCACCGCGTTGGCCAGCCGCCGGCAGATGCCGTCGGCGGTGTCGATGCTGCCGAGCGTCCAGCCGCCGCCGAAGAAGTACAGCAGCGTGGGCAGCGGACCCGACCCGGCCGGCCGGTACACCCGCAGCGGCAGCTCACCGGCCGGGCCGGGGATGCGCTCGTCGCGTACCTCGGCCACCGGCTCGACCGCGCCGGTGCCGGCGCGGATCGCGGCCAGGTCCGCGGCGCGGGCTTCGGCGAGGGTCTGCGTGTACAGCGGCGGGGTGCCGGTCGCGGCGCGGGCCGCCCGGTACGCCGCCACCTCCGGGTGCACTGCCATGTCGCTCCTATCCGCCGGTGCTGACGAGCAGTTTGTCGATGCCACGCAGGAACAGGCTGCCGCTGTACGTGGGCGTCTCGGTGACCGTCAGGCCCGGGAAGCGGGCGAACAGGCGGGGCAGCGCGAGACGCCCCTCCAACCGGGACACCGCCGCGCCGAGACAGTAGTGCAGCCCTACCCCGAAGGCCAGCGACGGCGGGCCCGGCCGGGTGGGCTCGAAGACGTCCGGCTCCGGAAAGCGTGCCGGATCCCGGTTGGCCGCACCGATGATGATCAGCACGTTGTTGTCCTGGGCCACCGGCACGCCGGCCAGTTCCGTGTCCCTCGGCGCGGCCCGGGCCAGAAAGTGCACCGGGCTCTCCAGCCGCAGCGCCTCGTCGACGCAGCCCTGGGTCAGCTTCTCGTCGGCGGGCAGCGCGGCGACCGTCTCCGGGTGGGCCAGCAGCAGCGGCAGGCCGTTGCTGAACATGTAGACGGTGGTGACGAAGCTGGCGTTGAACAGCACGATCAGGTTGCTGATCAACTCGTCCTCGGTCAGCTCCACCTCACCCGAGTCGAGGGCCTCCACCAGCCCGCTGAGCAGGTCGTCACCGGGCGTTCTGCGGCGGTGCGCCACCAGCTCCCGGTAGAAGACCCGCAGCTCCTCGGCCGCCGTGTTGGCGGCGGCCAGCCGCTCCGGCGTCTTCCCGGCGACGTCGAGGAACTCGTCGATCCAGTCCACCCGTTCGCGGTACCACGCCAACTGCCCCGCCGGGATGCCGATGAACTCGGCCATCACCAACGCCGGAATCGGGTACGCGAAGTCCGCCACGAAGTCGACCACGCTGTTCCCGGCGTCGGCCATCCGGTCCAGCAGATCGTCGACGACGCGCACGATCACCGGTTCCAGCGCGCCCAGCCGACGCGGTGTGAAGGTGCGGGAGAACACGTGCCGCATCCGCGTGTGGTCGGGCGGGTTCACGAACATCATCGAGGTCTGGAAGGTGCGCAGGATCTCCTGTTCCTGCCAGCCGGGTGGTGGTTGTTTGGTCCACTCCGGATCGCGCAGCACCTCGTCGATCACGTCGTAGCCGACCGCCACCGCCGCCACCGTCTTGTGCTCGGCGCGGGGTGGCACCGCGCTGACCGGGCCGAGCCGGTGCAGCTCGGCGTACCACGGATATGGATTCTGGCGGCCCTCTTCGCTGTACAGGCCGGTGAGCAGTTCCTGCACCGTCACGACGTCTTCCTCCCCAGGATGTCGATGCCGCCGGGGGCGGCGGGGATCGCCCGCCGCCCCCGACCGGTGTCACATGCCGAGCAGCCGCAGCGGCACGGCGTCGGCGAGGGCCTGGTTGCCGGCGTCGTTCGGGTGGATGTGATCCCCCGAGTCGTACGCGGGCAGCAGCGCACTGGGCCGTGCCGGGTCGCGCAGCACCCGGTCGAAGTCGAGCAGCCCGTCGAACTCCCGGCTGCTCCGCAGGTACGTGTTGACCGCCTGGCGGGTGGCCTCCTTCTGCGCGGTCCACACGCCGGGCGCCCCGTGCCCCTCGTACGGGGTCAGGGTGGCCACCAGGCTGGTCAGTCCGCGCTGCTGGACCTGCTGGTTGATCTGCCGAAGGGTGGCGATGATCGCCTCGGCTGAGTCGTTGGACATCCAGATGTCGTTGATGCCCAGGTGGGTGACGACGGTACGCACACCGGTCTGGGGGAAGACGTCCTCGTTGAGCCGGGCCGCCGCGTTCGGGCCGAGCTGGTAGTAGCCGGGGTAGTTGCCGTCACCCGGCTCGGTGCCCTCGTGGTTGAGGCGGTTGCCGGCCAGGCTGAGGTTGAGCACACCAGGGGTACGCGCGTCCGGTCGGGCGGCGAGCAGCCGGTCGGACAGCAGGTCGGGCCAGCGCCGGTTGGCGTTGACGGTGCTGCCGTTGCCGTCACCGATGGAGTCGCTGAGCACCACCAGCGCGCCCGGGCTCGCCTTGCGCTGCACGTCGATGCCGGAGAGGAAGAACCAGCAGCAGGTGGGCCGGGTGGTGAACCCGCTGCCCTCGGCCGCCCCGGTCAGGTCGCCCGCGCCGATGAAGTTGGCCTGCTGGGACTGCCCGTGGAAGGTGGTCGGGCCGGTCGGCGTCGGGAAGTGCACGGTGACCACCAGGTCGCTGTCGTCCGCGACCGGGAACGCCAACGGGTCGCTGAGCAGCTCGGCGCCCCGGTTCATGGTCGCCGAGGCGGCGCCGGTGAAGGTCAGCGGACGCAGCGAGGCCGGATCGATGTCGGACAGGTCGTCGGCGGTGGCGGTGTTGGGGCGGGCGACGGTGGCCCGGCCGACAGCGACCGCCTGCTCGCCGTACAGGTTGCTCAGGCGCACCCGCAGTGCCGGGCCGCCCACCGAGACGTGCACGACCATCCGGACGCTCTGGTTGTTGAGGCCGGTGTTGGTCAGCCCGACCGAGTTCCCGCGGGTGACCGCGGTGGCCCAGCTACCCGCCCACTCGGAGCGGTCGGGCCGGCCTGCCGCGGTCCCGGACGGGCCGGCGCTGGCGACGACGGCGGGTGTTCCGGTGACCAGCAGCGCAGCCGCGGCGGCGACGACATGCCATCTCTTCGGGGTCGACATGGAACCTCCATCGTGTGGCAGCCCAGGGTCGTCCAAGGACGGCTCCCGCCTGGACGATGGTCCAGAAACCTAGCCGCCGCCGCTGACGGGCGTCAATCAACCTGATCGACGCGATCAAATGTCCGGCGGGTCTGTCGGACCGCCCGTCGGCACGGTTCCGACCAGCCGTTACCGGCCTAGGCTCGCAGGCGGCGGGCCCACCGGAGCGCGCGCCGCCGTCGCGTCGTCAGCGGGCGCGCCGCTTTCTGGAGAAGGGGGCTGCCGGATGACTGACACACCCGGGCACGCGACGACCTACGTGGACAGGGCGCTGGATCTCTTCGCCGGTTTCGGTGACCGGGAGGCACTGGTCGGAGGGGGCCGTCGCCTCAGTTACACCGACGCTGCCGCGCTGGTGCGGTCGATGGCCGCGACGCTCGCCCGGCACGGCGTACGCCCGGGTGCGGCGGTGCTGGTGACCGTGGCGAACGCGGTCGAGGGTCCGCTGCTCCAACTCGCGCTGCACCTGATCGGCTGCCGGACGATGTGGGTCGCCCCGGTCACGTCCCGCCGGGAGGTCGACGAGTTCATCCGTCTGGCCCGCCCGGACGCCCTGGTCTACGACGCCCGGGATCCGGCCAGCCTGGGCCCGGCCCTGGCCGCCGCGCTGCCCGGCACGCCGGTGTGCTGCCTGGGCGGAGGCGGCGCCGGCCCGGACCTCACCGCTTCCGCCGAGGTGGCGGAGTTGCCGGCACCCGGGGCGACGCCGGAGTCGTTCCTGCAGACCAGCGGCACCACCGGCAGCCCCAAACTGGTGCACCACCGGGAGAGTTTCTACGCCCAGATCCTCACCCTGGCCGCCGACTTCCGTGCCGCCGGGTTCCCGCTGCTGCGGCACCTGTCGCACTCACCGATGTGGCTGGCCAGCGGGCAGATCACCACCCTGTTCAACCTGTTCACCGGTGGGGTGCTGTTCCTGCGCGACGACTGGGACCCGGTGGCCTTCGTGGACACCGTGCAGCGGGAACGGATCAACTCCACCTTCGTCACCCCGCCGATGCTCTACGAGGTGCTGGACCACCCGGCGCTGGTCGGCGCGGACTTCTCCGCGATGTTCATGTTCAACGTGGGCGCCGGGCCCGCCGCGCCCGCCCGGCTGCGCCAGGCCATCGCGCGGTTCGGCCCGGTGCTGCGCATCGTGTACGGCCTCAGCGAAGCCGTCGTGATCACCGCGCTGCCCGGGTTGACCGACGACCCGGAGCACCCGGAACGGCTGCGGTCCTGCGGCCGCCCCTACGGCGACGTGCGGATCGAGATCCGCGACGACGACGGCGCGGTGCTGCCCACCGGGCGCGACGGTGAGGTGTGGGTGCACACCCGGCTGAGCTTCGCCGGCTACCACGGTCAGCCGGAGCTGACCGCGCAGACGCTCGTCGACGGCTGGGTCCGCACCCGCGACATCGGTCACCTGGACGACGACGGCTACCTCTACCTGGTCGACCGGGCGCACGACATGATCGTCACGCACCGGCGGAACTGGGCGATCTTCTGCCGTCCGATCGAGGACGTGCTGGCCGGGCACCCCCAGGTACGCGCCGCCGCGGTGATCGGCGTACCGGACGACACCGTCGGCGAGGTCCCGTACGCGTACGTGGTGCTCGCACCGGGCGCGACGGTCACCGGGGCGGAGCTGATCGACCTGGTGACCGCGGAACTCAACGAGATGTGGGCGCCGGCCGGGGTCGAGGTCCTCGACCGGCTGCCGGTGAACCGGTCGGTGAAGGTGGACAAACGGGCGTTACGCGAGCGGTACGCGGCGCGGCGGGCGGCGGCGGTCGGGGCGTGACGCCCCGCCGGCAACTGGTCGTCCTGGTCGGCGCGGACCTGATCTCCAACCTGGGCACCCGCATCTCGGTGGTGACGATCCCGTGGCTGGTGCTGGTCAGCACCGGCAGCCCGACCAAGATGGGCCTTGTCGCGTTCGCCGAGACCCTGCCGTACCTGCTGTCCAGCGCGTTGGGCACGCCGTGGGCGGACCGGTTCGGCCTGCGCCGCACGTCGATCCTCTGCGACGCGGGCAGCGCGGTGGCCATGGTGGTCGTCGCGCTGACCCCGTGGCTCGGCTTCGCGCCGCTGGTGGCCCTGGTCGCGGTGGCCGGCGCGCTGCGGGGCATCGGCGACCGGGTGAAGCACGTGATGTTCCGACCGGCCGCCGAGGCCGCCGGGGTGCCGCTGATCCGGCTGACCTCGGCGTACGACGGGCTGAGCCGGGTGGTGACCCTGTTCGGCGCCGCCGTGGGCGGTGTGTTGATCGCCGTGTTCGGGGTGACCGAGGCGATCCTCATCGACGCGGCCACCTTCGCTGTCTGCGCGCTGCTGATCGGCGTCCTGGTGCGTCCGCCGGCCACCCCGTCGCCCCCGGGCCCGCCGGAGAACTACCTTCGTGCGCTGCGCGGCGGGTTCGGCTACCTCGGTCGGGACCGACCACTGCTCGGCATGCTGGTGGTCGTCTCGGCGCTGAACATGGTGGCCAACGCCAGCGTGGCCGTCTACATCCCGGTCTGGGTCGCCCGGGAACTGCACGGGCCGAGTGGGCTGGGCCTGGTGCTGGCGGCGTTCTCGGCGGGCGCGCTGCTGGGCAACGTGGTGTTCACCGCGCTCGGGCCGAGGCTGCCCCGTCGGTTGACGTTCCTGGTCGGAGCGCTGATCGCCGGCACACCCCGGCTGGTCGCCCTGGCGATCAGCGACGACCTGCCGGTGGTGCTCGTGGTGACGTTCCTGTCCGGGATCGGCATCGCGGCGGTCAACCCACTGCTCGGGGTGGCGCTCTACGAACGGGTACCGGCGGAGCTCCAGACCCGGGTGATCGGCATCGCCGGGTCCCTGGCCTTCGTCGGGTTGCCGGTCGGCGCGCTGCTCGGCGGCTGGTCGGTGGACGCGCTCAACCTCACCCCGGCACTGCTGCTCATGGCCGCGTTCTGCCTGCTGGTCACCGCGTCTCCCCTGCTGGCCCGGATGACCACACCGTCGCGCCCCACCCCCGCCACGACGCCGTAGAGCCCAAATCGGTTGCGGGTTTCGGTCGACCCCCGCAGGCTCGGGCGAATGAGCGCACAGCCTGACACGGGCGTATCGGAGATCAGCACCGACCTGGTGCGTCAGCTGATCGCCGAACAGTTCCCCCGGTGGGCGCACCTGCCGGTCCGTCCGGTCGAGGTCGGCGGCTGGGACAACCGCACCTTCCACCTGGGCGACGCGATGACGGTGCGGCTGCCCAGCGGCGAGGGGTACGCCCTTCAGGTCGCCAAGGAACAGCGGTGCCTGCCGGTCCTCGGGGCGCGGCTGCCGCTGGAGATCCCCACCCCGCTGGCCCACGGTCGACCCGGTGCCGACTACCCGTACCCGTGGTCGGTGTACGGCTGGATCGACGGTCA
Organism: Micromonospora sp. NPDC002411; assembly: GCF_053592955.1. Lineage (NCBI taxonomy): Bacteria > Bacillati > Actinomycetota > Actinomycetes > Micromonosporales > Micromonosporaceae > Micromonospora > Micromonospora sp. NPDC002411. The sequence goes on from NZ_JBSFBM010000048.1 coordinate 21,286, forward strand.
GACAGCCCGCCCCGACCGGATCGACGACCTGACCCGGTTCGCCACGGATCTCGCGGCCTTCCTGCGCGCCCTTCGTGCCGTCGACACTGACGGCGGCCCGGCCGCCGGCCCGCACAGCGCCTGGCGGGGAGGCCCGCTGTCCACCTACGACGCCGAGACCCGTGCCGCGATCGAGGCGCACCGCGACCGGTTGCCCGTCGACACGGTGACCGGCATGTGGCAGGCCGCCCTCGACGCCACCTGGGCTGGGCCGCCGGTGTGGTTCCACGGCGACGTCGCGGACGGCAACCTGCTGGTCCGCGACGGCCGGCTCGCCGCCGTCATCGACTTCGGCTGCTGCGGCGTCGGCGACCCCGCCTGCGACACGGTGATCGCCTGGACCATGCTGGGCGGCGTCAGCCGGGCCGCCTTCCGCGACGCGCTCGGCGTGGACGACGCCACCTGGACCCGGGGGCGTGGATGGGCGCTGTGGAAGGCGCTGATCACGCTGGACGATCCGGAGCGGGCCGCCGGGGCCCGGCACGTGCTCGGCGAACTGCTCACCGAGCACACCGTGGCGCGCTGAGCCCCGTACCGTGTGGGCATGCCCGGTTGGGACGACGTACGCCGGATCGCGCTCGCGTTGCCGGAGACCACCGAACGCCCGTCCTACGACGGGCTGCCCGCCTGGCGGGTTCGGGACAAGATGTTCGTCTGGGAGCGACCGCTGCGGCGCGCGGACCTCGACGCCCTCGGCGACACCGCCCCCGACGGCCCTCTCCTCGGCGTCCGGGTGGTCGACCTCGGCGTCAAGGAAGCCCTGCTCGCCGACGACCCGTCGATCTACCTCACCACTCCGCACCTCGACGGCTATCCGGCGGTGCTGGTCCAGCTCGACCGGATCAGCCTGGCCGAGCTGACCGAGGTCGTCACCGAGGCGTGGTACGCCCGCGCCCCGAAACGGCTCGCCGCCGCCCACCGCGCAGCTCAGGGGCCCACCGGCGGCTAGCCGGCCGGGGCCGGGGCGGTGTGTTCGGTGCGACAGCGGGGGCAGCGCAGGCGCGCTCCGGCGGCCGTCCGGGGCACCCGTAACCGCTGACCGCAACCGCAGGTCACCACCGGTGCCGACGCCCGCAGGTATTCGTCGCGATCGCGGCTCGGCCACCTGCCGTGACAGCGGGCGCACCACTTCGGCGGGTAGCTGTGGTAGTGGGCGAGACCGAACGCGCCCACGATCATCAGGGTGACCGGGACCAGCAGAGCGAGTACGGCGAGCAGGGCGGACAGCAGCCCGCCGACGCCGTTCGCCACCACAGCGGCCACCACCGTGAGGACGGCCACCGGCACCCCGAGCAGTGTGAACCCGAAGCCCCACGCGAAGACCAGCAGGGACGGCAGGAACAGCCACATGCCGGCGGGGGCCCACCGACGGACGCCGTACCCGCCGCAGCGGGGGCAGTTCGGCGAGGCGCGGTGCGGCACGGACCGCAGCGCCTTCGGTGTCAGCCACTCGACAAGCCGCTTGAGGATCTCCTCGACCAGCTTGGCCGCGAGGGCCTGGAGGAACGAGTCGAGCATCCGTCGCCCCCTCCTCGCCTCAGTCACCGCCACGGGGTCAGCCACCGCCCATCGTGGCCGGCGCGTGCCACCAGCGCGCCTCAGCACGCCGACGTGACCGTCCGTGCGACGTCAACCCGACAGCGCCCAGTCGTACCCCTCGGGTGTTCGTCGGGTGTTCGGCTGGTGGCCGCGCGGGCGTCGGTCGGGCCGGCTACCGTCGGCGCTCTCCCCGCTCCAGGAGGCCGCCGCGCATGACGTCATCGCAGATTCGCCGTACCACCGCCGACGTCGCCGCCGTCCACCGGATCGGCGACAGCGCACCGCACAGCGCGTTCACCGACCTCGTCCGGTACGCCGGGAACTGGTTCTGCGCCTTCCGGGAGGCGCGGACCCACCTCAGCGACGACGGCGTGATCCGGGTGCTGACGTCAGCCGACGGGCGATCGTGGACGTCCGCCGCCGTCCTGCGGCAGGCCGGCGTCGACCTGCGGGACCCGCGCTTCGTCACCCGGCCGGACGGTCGACTGCAACTGCTGGCGGCGGCGGCCACCGGTGAGACCACCAAGACGTTCCAGACGGTGACCTGGCACTCCGGCGACGGGCGCGCCTGGGGCGATGCGGTCCCGGTGGGGGAACCAGGTGTCTGGGTGTGGCGGGCGGCCTGGCACGACGGCGCGATGTACGGCGTCGGCTACGCCACCCGGGAGCCGAGGTTCGCCCGGCTCTACCGCAGCACCGACGGCGTCGACCTCCAGCCGTGGGTGCCACTGCTGGTCGAGGGCGGGTACCCCAACGAGTCGGGGCTCGTCTTCACCCCGGACGGCACCGCCTTCTGCCTGCTGCGCCGCGACGGGGCCGAAGCCACCGCGCTACTCGGTCGGGCACTGCCCCCGTACCAGGACTGGAGGTGGACCGACCTGGGCACCCAGGTGGGCGGGCCGGCGTTGCTGCGGCTGCCCGACGGGCGTCTGCTGGCCGGGGTACGGCTGCACGACGGCGAGGTCCGCACCGCGATCTGCGCCGTCGACCCCGACCGGGGCGAGCTGACCGAGCTGGTCGCGTTGCCCTCCGGCGGTGACACCAGCTACCCGGGACTGGTCTGGCACGACGGCCTGCTGTGGGTCAGCTACTACTCCTCCCACGAGGGACGGACCTGCGTGTACCTCGCCGAGGTCCGGATGACCGATTGAGGGCGGCCCGCTGTCCACCCCCGGATCACTCGATTAGCCTGCGGGCATGGCATCGACGCTGGCCGAATCGACGGATCCGTACTGCCTGCGGGAGGGCGAGAGCGCGGCACTGCTGAGCGGGCACGGGTGGCGCCGCTTCGTCGTGCTCGGCGACAGCGTGGCCGAGGGCAGTTGCGAACCCACCCCGGGTTACTCCGACCAGCAGTGGGCCGATCGGATCGCCGCCGAACTGGACGCTGCCCGTCAGGGTCTGGCGTACCTCAATCTCGGCCGTAGCGGGCTGCGCGCGCACGAGGTCCGGGACACCCAGCTGGCCCCGGCTCTGGCGTTCGGTCCGGACCTGGCGCTTGTGGTGTGCGGCGGCAACGACGCCTTCCGGTCCCGGTATGACGCGGACAGCGTCGACGCGGAACTGACCGAGATGATCGTCGCCCTCCAACAGGCCGGCGCGGACGTGATCACGGTGGGCATGTTCGACGTCTCGTACAGTCCGGCGGTGCCGGAGGCGGCGCGCCCCGGTCTGCGGGAGCGGATGCGTCGCCTGTCCGCGCACACCGCGCGACTCGCCGAGCGTCTGGGCACCCTGCACGTGCACCTCACCGACCACCCGCTGACGGCCGACCCGACCCTCTACAGCACCGACGGCCGCCACGGCAGCGCCCGCAGCGACGCCATAGCAACGGCCGAAACCCTCCGCGCCCTCTCCGCCCACCTCGGCCCGACCTCACCCCGTTGATCATGAAGTTACTGCCATCTGCGGCGGCGCGTCGAGGCAATAACTTCATGATCAACGCAGGTGGCGGGGGGTTAATCCTTGAGGAGGACTCCGGTCAGGAGGACGCCGTGGGCCAGGTTGAGGACGCCGTCGCAGCCGGGGTAGCCGACCCTCGCCAGGCCGCCGGAGGCTCGGCGGCCGAACAGGTACGGAGCCAGGGAGTACGGGACGTCGGCCGTCACCGTCTCGCCCGTCTCGATCTGCACGAAATCCATCGGCACCCGGTCGGTCGGCAGATACTCCTGGAGGATCGCGCCGCCCTGCTCGACGGCGGCCCGTACGCCGGCCGCCCAGTCCGTCGGGCTCAGCTCCGGGCCGAGCAGCACGCCGTGCCCGGCCGAACCGTCGGCGGGTTTGGCCACCAGCTTCGCCTGCTCGGCGACGGCCCGGTCGAGCACCTCGGCGGTCAACGGCACGGTGTACGGCACGTGCCGCCGGATCAGCGTCTGGTCGTCAGCGGGTAGCCCGTCCACGTCCTCCCACAACCAGGCGAACGTGGTCTTGTTGCCGAGCAGCCAGGCCGCCGCCGACACGAACATCGGCAGGGTGCCCGCCGCGAGGGCACCGGCAACCGCGTCGAGGCCGGCGGTCGGGGTGACCCGATTGGGCACGAACAGTCGGAACAACGCGTCGACCGGCGCACCGCCGACGACCAGGCGGGTGTCGGCGTCCACAGTGGCCGTGGAGAGGGGCGCGATGACCAGGTCGATGCCGAAGTCCCGGGCCCGGACGGCGAGCGGGTCGAGGATCCGGATGAACGTCTCCGGGTCGTCCAGGCCGGGGTAGTCCGCGTCGAAGTCCATCAGCAGCGCCAGCCGGGCGCCGTCGGGCAGCCGAAGTTCCTCCCGGATCGCCACGAACCGCTGGTCCAGCAGGGACGGCGCGGCCCGCGCCGGCAGGCCGTCGAAGATCCCCTGCTCCTCGTACAGGCGCGCGTACCGCTGGATGACGGTGTCGGCGTCGAATCCGCCGCCGAGGCTGCTGTCGATGTTGTACTCGACGAATTTCGGCACCCCACCTGCGAAGATGACGTCCGGGCGGTACGCGGCCAGCAGCGCTTCGGTCAGCGGCTCCGACTCGTCCAGCAGTCGGGTCTCCCCCGCCGGTACGCCGAGCAGTCGACGCAGCTCACCGGCGGTGCCCGCCCGACGGCGGCAGGCGTCGAGGATGAGCTGGGCGAGCCGGTCGCAGACCTCGTTCAGCTCCCGCCACGCGTCGGCGGCCAGCACCGGGGGGCGGGCCAGCCGCCACTGCTTGTTGTAGGTGGCCCGGCCGTGGAAGACCTGCTCCCAGGCCGCCGCCCCACTGGCCACCATGGCCCGACGGGCCGGCTCCGGCAGGTCGGCCCAGGCCCGGTCGGCCGCCGGCCACACGTAGTTAGGGTCGATCATGAGGCGTCCTTCATCGTCAGGTGGATGGCGGTGGTGAGCTGGTCCCGGCCGGGCTGCACGGCCCGGTCCAGGGCCGGCGCGAACGGCAACACCGCGCCGTCCGGTCGGGTGACCCGGCGTGGCGGGGCGAGCAGTCGCACCCGCTCCAGCACCGAGGCGATGATCTCGGCGGCCATCCCGCAGGACCGGTTGCCGTCGTCGAACACGACGAGACGTCCGGTGCGGGCCACCGACTCGGCGAGACCGTCGATGTCGAACGGGTACAGGGTGCGCGGGTCGAACACCTCCACCGAGACCTGGTCGGCGAGCTCGTCGGCGACCGCGAGCGCGTCGTGCACCAGGTGCCCGATCGCGACCACTGTGACGTCGTCGCCGAATCGGTGGATCCGCCCCCGGCCCAGCGGCACCGGCGACAGATCGTCGACGTCGTCGCGCACGTCCATCGCGCCGGCGGGCGCGAACACCACCACCGGGTCGTCGTGCCGGATCGCGGTGACCAGCAGCCCGTACGCGTCGGCCGGGGTGGCCGGTACGACGGTGACGACGCCGACGTGCGCGAAGAGGCTGTACGGGTGGTCGGAGTGCTGTCCGGCCCAGCCGGTCCGCGACCCGGAGCCGGGCACCAGGTAGGTGACCGGCACCGCGCACTGCCCACCGGTCATCAGCGGGAACTTGTGCGCGTGGTTGACGATCTGCTCGAAGACGAGGAACAGCAGCGACGGGATCTGGAACTCGATCACCGGCCGCAGCCCGGCCAGCGCCGCTCCGGTGGCGAAGCTGGTGAACGCCTGCTCGGACAACGGGGTGTCGCGGACCCGGTCGGCGCCGAACCGCTTGGCCAGGCCGGTGGTCACCATCGACGCCCCGACCTGGACGTCCTCGCCGAGCAGGAACACCGCCTCGTCGCGGGCCAACTCGTCGGCGAGGGCCCGGGTCAGCGCCCGCCGGTACGACAGTCGGGGCACCTCAACCACCTCCGGTGCGGGCGGTCAGACCGCTGGCGTACAGGTAGGCCATGGCGTCGGCCGGGTCGGGTTGCGGGCTGGCCAGGGCGAAGTCCACCGCCGCGTCGACTGTCGCCTCGACCTCGGCGTCCACTGCCGCCCGATCGGCGTCGGAAAGCCGTGAACCCTGAATGTCCACCGGGTCCCGGGCCCGGCCACGGGTCACCTCGTCGGGCGGGCGGTAGTCGAGGCGTACCGCGTGTTCGAAGG
>NZ_JBSFBM010000049.1:0-27338 GCF_053592955.1 Micromonospora sp. NPDC002411
ACCACCCATTGAGATCGTCATCGGCGTCGCCATGGCGGGGAGCTTAGTCATTCACTCCACTCGACCAGAAGCCACATTCCCCGATGACCATGAGCCCTGGTCAGACGGCCGGCACCAGCTTCTCCTGAAGGGCGCGGAGCCGATCGGCACTCAGGTGACGCGCCTCCCAGATCAGCTCTGCCACTTGGCGGGACGCGGTGTCCGCAGGCGGTAAGGTCTGCGGCAATTCGATGTCGAGCAGCGCGGCCAGATCCTCGACCCGGTAGGAGAGCACTGTCGCGAAAGCGAACAACAGCTGGGGGTCAAGTTTTTTACGGCCGAGGCCCACCACATTGATGGTCGCCGCCGACAACGGCCCGATGCCGGCCAGCCGGTACACCATTTTCGCCGAGTTCAGGCTGTCCAGATTGCGGTTACGCAGCAGGCGCACGATCACCGCTCCGGGTCCGTACGGAAACGGATCTCGCCCCCGCACGATCGGTGCTGCCGACTCCGGAAGCGGCATCGATCTGGCCGCCCCGAGAAGGTGTTCGCGCTGCTCGACGGGCAGACGAAGAGCGGTCTTCACGAGGTGGTCCAGGATCGAGCCGACCGGAGCCGCGCAGGGTGCCAGGTCACTCGGCACGTCGAGGCCGGCGAGGACCAAGAGGTCTGCCGGGTGCACACCGAGCATGGGAGCGAGTCGTCGCAGGGCTGACGGACCGGCCACTTCGATCTCGGACTGATCGACCTCCGCGGCGCGCAGCACGCTGTCGAAAGTCTGCCCGCGGCTCTTCGACAACCGAGCCATCATCGCAACGACGTTCGCTGGGCCTGCCATCCACCTGTCTGATCTCGTCGATCGACCGTCATCATCTCCGGCAAGGGTCTCGCAGCGTGCCGAATCGCTGGTCACCTGGCTTCGCCGCCTCTACGCCACATCGTTGGACAGTTGCGCGTACCGTCGCCGACTCCTTGCGGTCCGGTGTCGCACGACGGCCAGCCGGACCGCTGCGCCGATGCAGAGGACGGCGAGCAGGGACAGCAACACCAGGGCCGGGTTGACCCAGGCGGGCACCAGGTCATGGGTGGCGTTGCATCGGTCGTGGAGGGGGAACCACCGCGACGACTCACGCCAGTGGGCCGCGCGGTAGGCACTGTCGTAGCTGACGCCGGCCTGTCGACAGGACTCCTCCGAGTTCATGGAGGAACCCGCGAACGCCCCGACGAACCAGGTGACGGCGGTGGCGACGATCGAGAGCCCGGCCGTCGCGGCGAACCAGCCCGGAGTCTTCCAGCGGCCGGTGAGCAGAGGTCGGCCCCACAACCAGAGCACGAACAGAGCGGGTACGACGAGACAGAGCCCCGTCGTGACGACACCCATCGTGATTTTCTCAGCCTCCCCGCCAGCGAGCCGGCCTTGATCATTGCACGGGCTGACTCACCGCCGTGAACTGGACGAACGCGGCCCAGGCCAAGGGTGTGAAGGTCAACACCGGCCCCTGCCGGTCCTTGCTGTCGCGTACGCCTACCGACTCGGCGAAGCCCGCCACCTCGACGCAGTCGCCGTCGCCACCGGATCGGGTCGACGTGCGCCACACTCCGTCACGCTGCATCGGTCATCTCCTTCGCTATCGCCGCAATCAGTTCGCGGGACTCAATCGGGGTCAACGCCCGCTCCCCGAGTGAGCGCCATACGGTCTCGTAGACCTCGATCTCGTGCGCCTTGTCAAGGTAAACCGCGCCGCAGGGACCGTCCATATAGATCGTGGTCGGCTCCGGCGACCGCACGTCGGTCGGGAAGTCGAGCATGGTGAAGGTGCCAGACGATGCCCAGCGGAACAGCCCAGCGGTCAGCGGCAGCACGCGCAGGTTGATGTTGTGCCGCTCGCTCGTCACCACCAGGGCCTCCAGTTGCCGGACCATGGCCGATCGATCGCGCAGCGGCCGGCGCAACACCGATTCGTTCAGGATGACGTCGAGATGCGGGGCGCGGGGCACCGCACGGGCCAGCAAGCGCTGCCGACGCAGCCGGATGTCCACCCGAGCCTTGCGCTCCGCCTCGCCGAGCTGCGGATGGTCGGTGGCGATCACCTCGGTCATGTACTCGACCGTCTGCAACAGCCCGGGAATGAGGTCCGCCTCGTACTTGCGGATGCGGGTGGCGGCGGCTTCCAGACCGACGTACAGCTTGAACCAGTCCTTGATCGCCTCGCCGTAGCTGTGCCACCAGCCGTGCGCCTTGGTCTCCCGGGCCAGCGCCCGCATCGTCTCGATCGTCTCCGGAGACGCGTTGTAGACCCGGCACATGGCCGCCACGTCGTTCGGGTGCATGGGGACCTGGCCGGTTTCGTACCGCCAGATTCGGGGTGCCGACCATTCCAATTCCTTGGCCGCCGCCGTGACCGTCACATAGGCATTTTCGCGAAGCTCTCTCAGATATCTGCCGAGCTGCCTCCGTGGGACTGTGCTGCCGGAGTCGTCCACGTCATCTCCCTGACTGTCGTCGTGTAAGACACCTCGCCCCTTGGTCTGGATTCTGCCGCGAAAGATTGCGTTGGGCCAGCAGTGAAACGACCATTCGTGGACAGCCAGAGAACAATTCGGGACGGGAGGACCATGGGACCTGTCGATGATCTACCGCTGCCGCAGTACGTCACCACGGTTGACGTCGTGTTGGCGCTGAGAGCGGTCACCGTGCACGCCCCCGAGCAGCCCGACGGTGCGCGCTGCCGCAAGGACGAGGCAGCGCACCCGTGCCGGCTGCACCGCTGGGGCCGTCGCGTCCTGGAACGGCGCGGCCTGACCGATGAGCAGGTGCAGACGTTGATTGCTGGAGGATCGGTGGCGTTGCGATGACCGCGCCGCGGTGGATCATCCACCTGCCGACCACGCTGACCAGCCTCGACGAGGTCACGGCGTTGGCCGTGGCGCTGCGCGACTCGCTCGGTCATCTGGCCGTCGTGGACTTCGGTGAGACCACGCTCAGCGAGGAGGACGCGCAGTTTCTGCGTACCCGAGTGTTCTGTGACGCCCGGCTCGACGGCGCGGGACGTTGCCGATGCCGCGACGCCCACGACGGACCCTGCGCTGCGGCGATCGACTCGGCTTCATGGAAATCGGGGTGTCCGCAGTCCGCGGACACCCCGACCTCACTGAAACGTGGTGATCAAGCGGCGGACTAGCCGCCGTTGATGACGAACTGTGAGCCCGGCTGGATGACGATGTTGCCGTCGGCCGAGTTGGTGATTGTCACGTTCGTCAGATTGGCGTTGCCGCGCGCGCCGCTCATCGCGAGGATGCCGGCACCGTTGTTGGACTTGTCGATCCGCACGTTGGTGATGGCGAGGTTCGGTATGTTGCCGCCACCGTTCTTGAACTGGATGCCGTCGAATGTGGAGTCGATGATGTCGGTGTCGCGGATGGTGACCCCGACGATGTCCCGGGTGGCGGGGAAGATCGTGATGGCACCGAACTCCTGGTCCTCGTTCCAGAATGCGCCGCCGGTGCGGTAGAGCCCGTTGTTGGCGATCAGCGTCGTGCCGGAGAACGGCAGCGGGTCGTGGTCGGTCGCCAGCATGATGCCCGGGTAGTTGGCGGTGTCGTAGATCAGGTTGTTCTGGATCGAGTTGTCGTAGCCGCCGTAGATGGCGATGCCGTTGGCCCGCCAGGGCAACTGGATGGTGTTGTTGACGAAGTGGTTGTCGTGGGCGATGTCGACGTTGCGGTCCTTCACGTACGGGTTGGCCCAGACGGCGAGCGCGTCGTCACCGGTGGTGCGGAACGACGAGTTGAACACCCGCGAGTTGCGCGTGCCGTTGCTGAAGTTGATGCCGTCGGCGTACGTGTTGCGGATCCGCATGCCGCTGAAGTCCAGCCCGTCGGCCGGGCCCCACAGGTCGGGGATGTTGTCGTAGTCGCGGCCGACCCAGACACCCACGTTGGCGTGCTCGATCCAGACGTTGCTGATCTTCGTGCCGGTGCCGAAGCGACCGTTCAGACCGACGCCACCCTCGGCGTTGCCGTCACCACCCCGAATCCGGCCCGAGCCGAAGATGGCGATGTCGGAGATCTGGGTGTTCTTGTCGATGTCGAAGCCGAAGTTGCCCTCGTGCGGGTGGTTGATGCCGCCCACCACGTTCTGCGGCTCGGTCAGCGTGTACAGCTGCGAGTGCCACATGCCGGCGCCCCGGATCGTGACGTTGCTGATGCCGACCTGGTTGTGCATGCCCCGGTTCAGCGGGTCGTCGGTCAGGATCTTCTGCTCCTGCCGCCACTGCCCGGCGGGGATCCAGACGCAGCCGATGACACCGTTCTGGTCGTCGGTCACCGCCCGCTGGATGGCTGCGGTGTCGTCGATCCCGTCGTTCGGCACCGCGCCGTACGACGTGATCGAGGTGCAGCCGGCGGGCTGGCTCGCCGGCCCCGCCACCTGCTCCAGGTCGATCAAGTCGATGACGTAGAACGAGGCGGTGTCACCCGAGTCGCGCTGCAACTTGAAGCGGGTGCCGGCCGGGTACGACTGCGCCAGCAGCGCGTTCGACTCGTCGAAGAGCCGTCGGGCGTCGGCCTGCGGGGTGTTGGTCAGCGCCTCCGGCCCGTCGGTGTTGCCGTAGAGCCAGCTGTGCTTGGACGACAGGGTCAGCTTCCGGGAGAAGACGTCGTTGACGTAGAGGCTGATGGTCGCCTCGATGCCGCCGCCACCGGGAGCGTCCGGGATGGAGTTGCGCACCACTATGGAGTTGGCCTGGTTGGCCGAGGTGAACTCCACGAACTGGCCGGTGCTGGTGAGCCGTACCGACTTGCGGCCCGAGGACTCGCTCGCGAAGTTGGTGTGGCCGAAGGTGCGCAGCGGGTCGGTCTCCAGCAGCGTGCCCTGGTAGCGACCGGCCTCCGCCTCGTAGGAGGTGTACGGGACGGCCGCTCCGCGTCCGACCACTATCGACTGGCTGAACGCGTTGTTGCTCTCGTTGGTCTCGGCGACCACGTTGGTGGCGTCAGCGGTGGCGGTGAGGGTGGCACCGCCGCTGGTGGCGGTCCAACTGCCGCTGACGGCCACGGTGACCGTCGCGCCGGCCGCGATCGAGGCGGTGTTGGTGTTGAGCGTGGTGCTGCCCGCCACCAGCCGGGTGACGGTGGTCGCGCCGGTCGCGGTGGTACCCCGGTTGCGGACCGCCACGGTGAAGGTGACGGACGCCCCGACCGCCGGATTCGGCGGGTTCGAGGCGATGCTGAGCACCTGGAGGTCCGGGCCCGGCGCCTGCGTCACCACGAGAGGCGACGCCGCGGTGAAGCTGTTGTTGCCGTTGTTCTGCTCGACGATCGTGTTCGTCGGGTCGACCACCGCCGAGACGGCGTAGCTGCCCATCGGCCGCGTACCGGCGTTGAACGACACAGTGGTCGAGGCACCCGCGGCAAGCGCGCCCACCGTGGCGCTGCCGACGACCGCGCCAGCCAGGCTGAAGTTGACGGTGGTGGCCGCTGCGGCGGCGGATCCGATGTTCTGCACCACCGCCGACAGGGTGACCGCGCTGGCCTCGCTGGGCGACGACGGCGACCAGGTCACCGAGCTGACCACCAGGTCCGGGTTGGGTGCCGGCGTACCGCACACCTCAAGCTCCGCGACCTGCCCGGACGGTGCGCCGGTGTTGCCGGTGAACCGCAACTGCACGTCCGCCGTGGTCGCGCTGACCGGGATGCTCACCACGTTGGTGCCCTGCACGAACTGGTAGGCCGCCGCCGACACCAGACTGGTGTACGACGACGACGCCTGGTCGCGACCGAGGACCTGGATGGTCTGGGTACGGGTGCCCCAGGCCGAGTCGGGGTTGAGCTTGACGGTGACACCGGAGATCGAGTGGTTCGCGCCCAGCGCCACCGTCAGGTTCTGCGGGTAGCTGGCCGCGCCCTCCCAGTAGCTGCCGAGCTGTCCGTCGTTCGCCTTGTCCGGGGTGAAGCTGAAGGTGGAGCCGCTCGCGGTCATGCTCTTGCCCTGCGCCACGTTGGTGCAGGCGGGCGGGTTGCTGCCGGTCCGGGTGACGGTGTTGCTGTTGCCGGACAGGTTGCCGGCGCCGTCGCGGGCCCTGACGTAGTAGGACACGGTCGCCGTCGCCGGCTGGGTGTCCTGGTAGGTGAGGACGGTGCCCAGCGTGGCGATCAGGTTGCCGCCCCGGTAGACGTTGTAGCCGGCCAGGCCACTGCCACCGGAGTCGGTGGAGGCACCCCAGTTCAGCGTGATCGTGCTGCCCAACGTGCTCTGCGACAGCGTCCCCGGGACGCTCGGCGCGGTGGTGTCGCCACTGCCGGTGCGGGTCACCGTGTTGCTGTTACCGGACAGGTTGCCGGCGGCGTCGCGCGCCCGCACGTAGTAGGACACTGTCGCCGTGGCCGGCTGCGTGTCGTTGAAGGTGGTCACGTTCCCGACGGACTGCAGGAACGCGCCGTTGCGGTAGACGTCGTAGCCGGCGATGCCGCTGCCGCCCGCGTTGTCGGTCGACGCGACCCAGTTGAGGCTGATGGTGGTGCCCGACTGGGTGTACGAGAGGTTGCCCGGCACGCTCGGGGCGGTGGTGTCCGGGGTGGTGCCTCCGCTGCCGTACACCTCCAGCTCGGAGAGCTGCCCGGCCGGCCAGCCGCTGTTCGCGGTGACGGTGATCCGCACGTAGCGGGTGGAGGTCGAGCTGAAGTTGATCGTGACAGTGCTGCCGGTCGCCGGGTTGAACGTGTACGTCTGCGACCCGACCAGATCGGTGAAGGACGAACCGTTCGTGCTGCCCCGCACGCTCAACGTCTGCGTACGGGTCGCCCAGCCGTTGGTCGGCAGTTTCAGTACGACCTGGTTGACGCTCTGCGATGAGCCGAGATCGACCTGTACCCACTGCGGGAACGCGTTGTTGAGGCTCTCCCAGTAGCTGCCCGCGTTGCCGTCGACGACCTTCGACGAGTCGTAGACGTCGGCGTGGCCGCTCTCCTGGGTGGGTCGGCCCTGGGCGAGGTTGGTGGCTGCCGGGGCGAAGTCGCTGCTCGGCGCTGCCGCCGTGTCGGCGGGGCGGGCTGCGCCGGCCGGGTTCGCGACAGCTGTCGCTCCCGCCGTGGCGATCAGCGTGGCCGCGGCTGTCGCCGCGACCATCCTGAACAGATTCGTTCGTCTCATGGCTGTCCTGTCGTCGGGGGACGGTTGCCGCGGGCGGGGGTGACCACGGGTGGGGGTGAGCGGCGGTGCGTCGCCGGCCGGTGAGGGCGGGCCGGCGACGAGAGGGGTACCGAGCATCAACGGGCCTCCCCAGGAGGCCCGTTGAATCTTCCGCATGCATGCACAGAACCGTGCACGTCTTTGTCGAAATCTTGCGCTACTTTGACCAAAGGTTACTGACGTGCTACGGGAGCGTCAACACTTCGACCGCCGTAACTATTGACGGAGTTGCCCACTCTCGACTGCCGACAACGCGAGGAAGGTGCCGCCTCCGACGACTGGAGGCGACACCTTCCCCGAACTTGCGCGGATCTTGCGTCAGGCCGTAACGGAACGATCAGGCATCTGGCGCCCGCAACACGAAGGTCTCCAACAGCTCGCCGCCGTACCAGTCGGTGCGCTGACCCACGTGCGCCATCCCGAGTCGTCGGCAGACCGCCATCGACGCCTCGTTGCCCGGCGACACCAACGCGTAGACCTCCGGCGCGCCGGCGGCGAACTCCCGCGCCAACAGCGCGGAGGCCGCCTCGGTGGCGTACCCGTGACCCCACGAGTCCGGGTGCAGGTGCCAACCCGTCTCGATGTGCTCGGTGAGCACCGCCTCGTCGATGCCCGGCAGTGGCTTGAGCAGCACCGTGCCCGCCACCTGACCCGTCTCGCGTACCTCGATCGCCCAGGTGCCGTACCGGCCGTCGTCGGCCGCGTGCCGGTCCCGCCAGATCTGCAGCCGCTCGGCGGCCTGGGCCGGGTCGGTCATCGGTAGGCCGGGCGACACGGCCAGCCAACGGGTGATGTCCGGGCGGGAGTAGATGTCGTAGATCCGGGCCAGGTCCGCCGGATCATCGGTCCAATCGCGCAGGATGAGGCGTTCGGTCGTGACAACAGTCATGACCGGCGATCTTAAGGAGTGGCGGCCCCGACGACAGGGAAGGAGACGGCGATGGGCAACGGATGGCAGCGGGCGAAGCGGATCACCAGCGCCGCGTTCCGCCCGGTACGTGGGCGGGACCTGTCGCTGCACGCCGCCGCGATCACCTTCTACGGGGCGATCGCTGTGGTGCCGGTCGCCCTCCTCGCCATCTGGCTCACCGCACTGCTGGCCGGGGCCGATCGGGTACGCCGGCTCACCTCGCACGCCGTGGAGGCCCTACCCACCGCGATCGGCGCACCCCGGGCGGTGGACGCGCTGGTCAACGCCGGTGTGGAGTTGACCCCGCTGCTGGCACTGGCCTCATTGCTGCCCGCGTCGCTCTACGGCGAGGGCCTGCGCCGGGCCTTCGTGTCGGTGGCCGCACCCCGGACCGACGAGCACCTGGTCGGCTGGCGGGGCCGACTGCTGCTGCTGCCACTGCTCGCGCCGGCCCCCGCGCTGCTGCTGTCGATCCTGCTGGCGCTCCCGCTGACCACTGGCCTCGTACGCCAGGGCGGTTGGCTCGGTGTCCTCGGCGTGGTCCTGTCGTTCCTCGCGGTCTGGCTGGTGCTCACGCCGGTGCTGATGTGGGTGTTCCGGGTGGTCGGGCCGGCCTCACCGGACTGGCTCTCCACGCTCGCGATCGGGTCGTTCACAGCGGCCAACCTCTCCGGCTTCCTGCACGGCTTCGTGCTCTTCGCCTCGCTCCCCCTGAACCTGGGGGTGCCGTTCGGCGGCTTCGACGAGATCGGCGCGGGAGTCGCCGTGCTCCTCTGGCTGTACCTGTTCCACGTGATCGTCCTGGCCGGCTACTCCGCCACCCTGGCCCTCTCCACCTGGCGCACCAACCGCGCCGCCACCCCCGCCCAGCCAGGTTGATCAAGAGGTTTGCGTCAGTTTCGCGCCGTCCGCTGACGCAAACCTCTTGATCACCAGGGCAGCGGGTGGGGTCAGCGGCGGAAGGGGCCGTGGATCTCGTAGGTGATGCCGTTGGCACCGGTTGACGCACCACTGGTGCCGCGTTGGGACGAGAAGTACAGGCGGGAGCCGTCCGGCGAGAAGGCCGGGCCGGTGATCTCCGACGACGACTGCCCGATGATCCGCACGATGGGTGCCACCACTCCAGCCGGCGTGATGACGTTGACCTCCATGTTGCCGCCGTCCTCGGCGACGTAGAGGTCACCGGAGGCGGTGCCCGTGATGTTGTCCACCCCGGTCAGCGGTGCCGCGCCCACCGGCACCAACGAATCGTCGTACGCCAGGTCGAGACGCTGGTTGACCGCGTCGTACGCCCAGACCCGGTTGTCGCCCTTCGTGGTGAACCAGCAGGTACCCCGGTCGTACCAGCAACCCTCGCCGCCGTCGAAGTGCTTCGCCGCGCCCACCTGCAGCCGAGTGGGGATCGGGAAGCCGTCCCGGTCCGGTACGTCCCGCCAGGTGACCGGCCCGGCGACCTGGTCGGCCGGTGCGCAGAGCACCTGCACCCGACCGGTACGCAGATCGCCCCAGGTGTCCGGCACGAAGCGGTAGAAGCAGCCGTCCTCCTCGTCCTCGGTCAGGTAGACCACCCCGCGGTCCGGATCGCACGCGGCGGCCTCGTGGGTGAACCGGCCCATCCGGGTCCGCTCCTCGGCCGACCGGCTGCCGTCCGGCCACGTCTCGAAGACCCGACCGAGTGGCACCTCCTCGCAAGACAGCCAGGTGCCCCACGGGGTCGCCCCACCGGCGCAGTTGACGTTCGTGCCGCCGAGAATCCGGTACGCCGAGACGACCGCACCATCCGCCGCGAAGCGGACCGCCGACGCGCCCCCGACGAACGGGACCTCCGAGTTCGACACGTAGATCCAGCCGTCGCCGGCGCGGAAACAGGCGCCGCCGTCCGGAGCCCAGTGCCAGAGGTACGAGGTGCCCGGGACCCGTTGACCGGAACGAGCGACAACCCGACTGGTGAAACCGGCCGGCAACTGGATGCCGTTGACGTCTGCCGCCAACAGGTCCCCGTACGGGCCGGGGCCGGGCTGGGCGGGGGCAGCCAGGGCAGCGCCGGCCCAGAGGCTGCCGGAGAAGGCGGCCGCGCCGGCGACGGCGGAACGCAGGACGGTACGACGGTCCATCGGTGAACCTCCCGGAGTGGTCGATGTCCAACCGACGGTAGGACCGCAGCGGCATCGATCGCAGCCACTGCCCGGTGAACGAGGGGTGACGGCTGGGCGGGCGAAGGGCTGACCTGGCCGGGCGGCGCGGACTAGGCTGCCGCGGCATGAGCAGTGAGATTCCGGCCCGCGCCGACGTCGTGATCGTCGGTGCCGGGCACAACGGCCTGGTCTCCGCAGTCCTGCTGGCCCGCGCCGGACTGGACGTCCTGGTGCTGGAGGCCGCCGACGTGCTCGGCGGCGCGACCCGCACCGAGAACCCTTTCCCGAAGGTGCCGGGGCTGCGCCACTCCACCGGCTCGTACCTGCTCGGGCTGATGCCGCCGGAACTGCTCGCCACCCTCGACGTACGGATCCCGGTGCTGCGCCGCGACCCGCACTACTTCCTGCCCACGCCCGGCGGCCTCGGCTCGCCGTACCTGCTCTTCGGCAGCGACACCGCCGCGACCCGGGCGCAGCTCGCCGAGTTCTTCTCCCCCGCCGACGTGGCCGCCGACGACGCCATGCAGGCCGAGCTGGCGGCGCTGCGTGAGGACCTCGCCCCGGCCTGGCTGGCCGAACCGCTGAGTGTCCAGGAGACCGCCGAGCAGCACGTCCGACCGGCCCTGCGGCAGGTCTTCGTCGACCTCGTCCAGGGTTCGGTAGCCGACTACCTGGCCCGGTTCGAGTTCCGCTCCGAGCTGCTGGTCAGCATGTACGCCGTCACCGACGGGCTGTCCGGCCTCAACGCCGGCCCGGACGACCCCGGCACCGGCCACAACTTTCTCGTGCACAACATGTGCAGACTCCCCGGGTCGGGCGGCACCTGGATGATCGCCGAGGGCGGGATGGGCACCGTCTCACGGACGTTCGCCGAGGCCGCCCGCGCCGCCGGGGCGACCATCCTGACCGGTACGCCGGTGAGCGCGGTGACACTGGACGGCGGCGCGGCCAGCGGTGTCGTACTGGCCGACGGCCGACAGGTCGCCGCGCCTGTGGTGCTCGGCGCGTGTGACCCGTACCGGCTGATGGACCTGTTGCCCGACGGCGCGCTCCCGGCGCCACTCGGCGAACGGATGGCGGCGGTCCGCCGCCCCGGCACCACCCTCAAGCTCAACCTGGCGCTCACCGGGCTGCCCCGGTTCTCCTGCCTGCCGGCCGGCACGCCGAGCCCGTTCGGCTCGACCATCCACCTGCTGCCCGGCTCTGCCTCGCTGGTCGGCGGGGAGGCCACCTCGCCGATGACCGCGCTGCGGGCGATGTGGGCGGACGTGCAGGCCGGGCGACTGCCGGCCGAGCCGACCATCGAGTGGTACCTGCACACCACCGTCGACCCGTCGCTCTCCGACGCCGCCGGGCACCATTCGTCGGCGCTGTTCGTCCAGTCGGTCCCCTACGAGCTGGCCGGCACGACCTGGGACGCGGAACTGCCCGGCTACGTCGACCGGCTGGTCGAGATCGTCGAGCGGTACGCCCCCGGCACCGGTGACCTGATCGCCGACGCGGTGCCCCTGCCCCCGCCCGGCATCGAGGCGCACTTCGGCATCACCGGTGGGCACATCCACCACGTCGACAACACTGTTTCGTTCACCGACCGAATGCCCTACGCCACCGGGATCGACGGCGTGTACGCGGGCAGCGCCGGCTGCCACCCGGCCGGCAGCGTCATCGGCGCCGCCGGCCACAACGCCGCCCGCCGAATCCTCGCCGACCTCCCCTAACCCCGCCCCACCCCGCCCCCACCCTGACCCCGTTGATCATGAAGTTATTGCCCGACACCGCGGCGTGTCGTGGTAATAACTTCATGATCAACGGGCCGGAACGGGCTGGGCTGGACCGGGTCGGTGGGGCGGGTTGGGGTTAGGAGAGGGCTTCGCCGGCGGGGGCTGGGGTTTCCGCGTCCACCCGGTGGGCGCGCACCTTGTGGCCGACGCTCGTCAGGCAGCGCCCACTGGGCAGGTCGAAGCGCCAGCCGTGCAACTGGCAGGTGAGCTGGTCACCGTCCACGATGCCGAAGCGGGTCAGGTCGGCCTTCAGGTGCGGGCAGCGCCGCTGCACCACCCAGTCGCCCAGCGTGATGTCCTCGGCGTCGGTGGTGCGCTCGTGCTCGTCGTACCAGCCCTCGGCGTACTGGAGACGCTCCTCGGACAGGCACTTGAAGAACGCGTAGACGAACTCGTTGTACTGACCGATCCGGGCCGCCGAGAACCGGCAGGACAGGAAGAGCGAGTTGACCCAGTCCACCTCGTCGATGAAGAGCAGGTGCTCGATCAACGACCGCTCGGTCCGGAACCGGTAGCGGACCTTCTCGTCGGCGTACGGCCGGACCTCCTTACCGGGGAAGTCCACCACGATCGACTCGACGCTCTCGCCGTCGTACCCAACCAGGTCGAAGCGGACCGGACCGCCCACGCCCTTGGCCAAGTAGATCGACTCGTCGAGCAGCGGCTCGATCCGGCGCTTCATCTCGCCGAGCACGTCCACCTCGGGGTGCCGCCAGGACGCCTTCTCCGCCTCGATGACCGGGCGCTTGCGCTCCCGCATCTCCTCCAGGTGGGCGACCTTGTTCGCGAAGAACTCCTCCACCGGCACCGGGTGGGTGGTGCTCGCGCCCTCGGTGGTGACCTCGGCGACGCTGCCCGGCAGCAGCACGATCCCGTTGGTGCCGCCGACCTTCGCGTACTCCGTGAGGAAGACCGACTGGTCGGGGAAGATGTTGCCCTCGTCGCCGTGGATGTCGTTGAACTGCCACAGCTCGTCGTCGAGGAAGCAGGGCGGGCCGGCGATCGGGAAGACGTGGTCGGCCTTCAGGTCGTCGATGTAGCGCCACGTCCGGTCGAACTGCCGGTCACGCTTCTGCTTGCCGAACGCGGTCTTCGCCGCCTGCGGCAGCTCGTAGACCATCGGGTACCAGATCGCGCCGGAGAACTGGAGCAGGTGCGCATGCACGTGCCCCAGCTCGGCGAAGACGCTCAGGTCGGTCGGACGGGCGTCATTCTGGTTGAGCAGCCGCACCCCGTCGTACTCGACCCACAGCGACGAGTCGCCGATCGGGCCGTCGGTCGGGCTGGTCAACGCCTGAATCATGATCTTCAGCCCGCCGGGCAGCTCCACCACCTGCTCGTTGGGCGCCTTCAGGAACTTGGTGAAGCCCAGCGCCCGGAACTCGTCCTCCATCTCCGAGGTGGGGAACTCGGGCAGCAGGACGGTGGCGTCCTTCGAGACGAAGTCCCGCAGGTGCTTCGCGTCGAAGTGGTCCCGGTGCAGGTGGGAGACGTACAGGTAGTCGACCTGGCCCAGGCTCTCCCAGTCGAGCAGGGAATTGTCCGGGAAGGGGAACCACGAGGCGAAGTACGCCGGATTGACCCACGGGTCGCACAGGATGCTGCCCGCGGCCGTGTCGATCCGCATGCTGGCGTGCCCGGTTCCGGTCACTCGCACCGCACAGTCCCCCTCAAACAGACAATCAGGTGTACGCCAAACGCTACCGGAGTGAGTCTGACCGTCGCCCCGCGACGCCGGTAGTGCCGTCCGGCCCGGGTGGGCAGAGCCTGATGGCCAGGAAACCCCCACCTCGCCGCCCCGAGCGGGAGGCGTGCCAGACTAACCAAAGATCCGATCGCGAGGGAAGGACCGACAGTGGCAGGAAGCGAGCCGGTAACGTCGCCAGACCAGCACAAGCCCGGGCACCGCAAAGCCGGGCAGATCGGCGCGGTGCTGTCGGCGCTGGCGCTGCTGGCGATGATCTGCGGCAACCACGAGGGCAGGGTCGAGGACCTCTGGCTGATCGGCCTGGCCGCACTGCTGCTGATCATCGTGATCGGCGACATCGTGCTGCGGCGCAGCGGTCTGCGCTCCTGACCCGACCGTCCGCCGGACGACCGACCGACGTACGCCGAGGGCCCGCCCCCACCCGGGGACGGGCCCTCGTCCGTACGCGTCGGGTCAGCGCCCGAAGAGAATGTCCTGCACGTCCTTGAGCGCGGCGTCCACCTCGGCCTCGAAGTAGCCGCCCGGAACCAGCCCGAACCGCAGCGTGTCGAGGTCCTTCGGGTCGACCGGCATCGGGTTGCGGCGCTGCATCCCACCCAGCAGGGTTTCGAAGAACCGGTCCACCTGGTCGGGGTCGTACCCGCTGCCGAACCGACGGACCTGGAAGCTGCGGCGGATCTGGTCGACCCGGTACAGGTCGCTGCCGGGAGGACCGGCCATCGGCGGACCGACCATCGGGGGGCCGCCCATCGGAGGACCGGCGACAGCGGGCGGACCGGCCATCGGCGGGCCACCCATGCCCTGCTGGGGCAGCTGAGGCGGACCGGCCGGGCCCCGGCGCATGTCACGCAGGTCCCGCTCGGGCATCCGGATCTCGGCGGTCATGTCGGTGCGGCCGTGCCGACCGGCCTCGAAGCCGTCGAAACGCGGCTCCTCCGGCGGGCCGTACCCGCCGGGCGCGCGCTGCTCGTCCTGGCCGTAACCACCCGGCGCGCGCTGGTCGTCCTGGCCGTAGCCGGAAGGGCCGGCGGGGAGACCGCGCGGCGGAGCGCCGTGACCACCCATCGGGCCGGGCCCCATCGGACCGCCAGGGCCCATCGGACCACCGGGGCCCATCGGGCCGGGGCCGGCCGGGCCACGCGGGGCGTCGTACCCGCCGCGGGGGCCGTCGTACCCACCCGCGAAGGCGCCGGTCGGCTCGTCGTAGCGGCCGTACCGGTCGGCGGGCGGGCCAGCCTGGGCGGGCATCGGACGCGGCGGCATCGGCGGGGCCATGCCCCGTTCATCGCGCATCGGCGGCCCCATCCGGTCCGGTGGGCCCAACCGGTCAGCCATCCGGGGGTCGCCACCGCGCCCGGCGCTGTTGCGCTCCTCCAGCTCGGCCAACTGCCGCTCCACCCGGTCGAGGTGAAGGTCGACCTGCCACTCGTCGTAGCCGTTGAACCGGACCCGGAAGACGACGTCGTGGACCTCCTGGGAGGCCACCGGCGCACCGACCTGTCGGCCGTCGAGCGTCGCCTCGACCCGGTCGAGGAAGGCATCCACCTCGTCGACCTTGTATCCCCGGCGGAGCGCCTTGCGCCGGAAACGCTGACCCTGACTCGCCACTATGTCTCCTGGTCTCGTTCGCCACGCCCGGTCACGCCGGTGCCTCTCCGGCGCGGTCGGTGTTGGTGTCGTTGTCCTCGGCGGCGGCGAGTTGGCCACACGCACCGTCGATCTCGCGACCTCGGGTGTCCCGTACGGTGGTGGACACCCCGGCGTCGCGCAACCGCCGGACGAACTCCCGCTCGACCGGCTTCGGGCTCGCGTCCCAGCGACTGCCCGGCGTCGGATTGAGCGGAATGAGGTTCACGTGGGTCAATTTGCCGGCCAGCAGCCGTCCGAGGAGGTCGGCTCGCCAGGGCTGGTCGTTCACGTCCTTGATCATCGCGTACTCGATCGACACGCGACGGCCCGTCCGGGCGGCGTAGTCCCACGCTGCGTCCAGCACCTCGGCTACCTTCCAGCGCTGGTTTACCGGCACGAGTTCGTCGCGCAGATCATCATCGGGCGCGTGCAACGACAGCGCAAGGGTCACAGAGAGGTCTTCGCTGGCCAGTCGGCGGATGGCCGGAACCAGGCCGACCGTGGAAACGGTGATGTGCCGCTGCGACAGGCCGAGCCCCTCCGGAGCAGGGCTGACCAGCCGACGGATCGCCGCGATGACCCGGTTGTAGTTGGCCAGCGGCTCGCCCATGCCCATGAAGACGACACGCGACAGCCGCGGCGGTGACCCGGCGACCACGCCGGAGGCGGCCACACCGGCCATGTACACCGCCTGGTCGACGATCTCGGCCGTGGACAGGTTGCGGGTCAACCCGGCCTGGCCGGTCGCGCAGAACGGGCACGCCATGCCACAGCCCGCCTGGCTGGAGATGCAGACGGTGACCCGGTCCGGGTAGCCCATCAGCACGCTCTCCACCAGCGCACCGTCGTGCAGCCGCCAGAGCGCCTTGCGGGTCGCGCCGTCGTCACAGGCGAGCTCGCGCACCGGGGTGAGCAGCGTGGGCATCAACTGCTCGGACAGCCGCTCCCGGGTCGCCGCCGGCAGGTCGGTCATGGCCTGCGGGTCGCGGACCAGCCGCCCGAAGTAGTGGTTCGAGACCTGCTTCGCACGGAAGGCAGGCTCACCCAACTGGGTGACCAGCGCCTGGCGGCCGGCCAGGTCCAGGTCGGCGAGGTGCTTCGGCGGCATGGAGGCCCGGCGCGCGGCGGGGGCATCCGAGATGGCGGGGATCAACGGCAGGCTCGTCATGGCTGGTCCAGTGTGTCACGCCGTTGGCGGCAGGTGCCGATCCGGAGGTGCCGAACGGGCCGCGACCCCCGCAGCCGGACGACCGGAACGCCGTGATCCATGCCTCAGTTCACCACCGGCACCAGGACGGCCAGCAACAGGTAGGCGGTCGGCACCGCGAAGAGGATCGAGTCCAGTCGGTCCATCAGACCGCCGTGGCCGGGCAGCAGGTTGCTCATGTCCTTGACGCCGAGATCCCGCTTGATCATCGACTCGGCCAGGTCGCCGAGGACCGCCGCGCAGGACACCGCCACCCCGAACAGCGCACCCCACCAGGGAGCCACCTCGAACATCAGCCACAGCAGCAACGCGCTGCCCAGGGCCGCTGCGGTGACCGAGCCGGCGAAGCCCTCCCAGGACTTCTTCGGGCTGATCGACGGGGCCATCGGGTGCTTGCCGAACGAGACGCCGGCCGCGTACCCGCCGGTGTCGGAGAGGACCACCGCGACCAGGGTGGCCAGGATCCGCATCCAACCGTCGTCGGGGGCCGCCGCCAGCAACGCCGCGAATCCGGCTAGGAACGGCACGTAGACGGCGATCAGGGTGGCCGCCGTGAGGTCCCGCTGGAAACCGGCCGGACCGTCACCGAGCCGCCAGATCATCGTGCCCAGCACGGTGACGAGCAGCCCCAGGCTGAGCGCGTCCGGGCCGGCGAACCAGGCCAGGCCCACGGTCAGCACTCCGCCGGCGATCAGCGGCACCAGGGGTGGGTGGGCGCCGCTGCGCCGGACCGCGCGGGCCATCTCCCACATGCCGACGGCGACGGCACCGGCGATCACCGGCAGGAACGCCAACGGGTAGAACACCAGCGGCACCACGATCAGCGCGCCGAGCCCCAGCCCGACCCCGATCGCCGCCGGAAGATTACGGCCGGCCCGTCCGTTGCCCACCTGCTGCGTGGGCGGTCGATCGACGCTGGCCCGACGCCGACCCTTCGTCCGTCGACCCGGCGGCTCCGGCTCGTCCACCGGCTCCGGGTCCGGCAACAGCTCGGCACCGATCGGCGCGAGCTGCGCGGTCGGGTACGCATCGTCGTCCAAGCGGACCGGACCGTCGAAAGGCTCCGGCTCGTCGTACCGGGCGGGCTCGTCGAACCGCTCCGGGCGGGTGGGGGCGCCGTCCGGGCCGACGGGCGCACGATCACCGGGCCAGCCGGAGCGGCCCCGGTCCTCGTACCGGTCGGGTTGGTTCCGGTCGTCGTCGCGCCGGTCACGGTCGTCGAAACGATCGCGCCGGTCACGGTCGTCGAAACGGTCCCGGTCGTCCGGGCGGACCGCACGGCCGCGCTCGTCGTACGGGCCCGTCGGGTGTGGCTCGGCGTACGGCCGGGTGTGCGGGTCGGCGTACAGCTCGGGGCCGGCGGTCGGGCCGCGGCTCCACTGGCCGGCGTCCAACTCCTGGTCGGGCCAGGGCAGCGCCACCGGGCGCTCCGGGCGGTCCCAGCCGCGAGGCTCGCTGCCGTAGGGGTCGGGGCGGGACATCACGCACCGCGACGGGGCGCGAGGACCACCACATGACGCACGACCACAAGCATCCCCTACACGCGCGATGTTCTCCGGTTGACCGCCTCGACGGTCGGTCGATTCCCATGGTTCACCACCCGGTGGCCGGGAATCCTGCCGAGCCTACTGCACTCACCGGAACGGCACGGCGGACGAGGCACGCCTACGGACCCCGCCCTGGTCGGCGGCCCGCGTGACGGCGGCGCCCACCCAGCCGGTACGGCATCGCGGACGGAATCCACAGCCGGATGCCCTCGACGTACGACACGAGGCCCGTTCCCACATCGGGGAACGGGCCTCGGAACATCACACCCGCCAGCGGGCGGACCGTCACACCTCGAGCAGCTCGGTTTCCTTGTGCTTCACCAGGTCGTCGACGCTGGCGACGTAGCGCTGGGTCAGGTCGTCGAGTTCCTTCTCGGCGCGGCGACCCTCGTCCTCGCCGGCCTCACCGTCCTTGACGATGCGGTCCAGCTCCTCCTTGCCACGGCGGCGGACGTTACGGATCGCCACCTTGGCCTCCTCGCCCTTGTGCCGGGCCACCTTGATCATGTCGCGGCGGCGTTCCTCGGTCATCTGGGGAAGCAGGATGCGCAGCTGGCTGCCCTCGTTGTTCGGGTTCACCCCGAGGTCCGAGTCGCGGATCGCCTTCTCCATCGCGTTGATCTGCGAGTTGTCGTACGGCTTGATGATCGCCATCCGCGGCTCGGGGATCGCGATGGACGCCATCTGGGTCAGCGGCGTGGGAGTGCCGTAGTAGTCAATGATGACCTTGGAGAACATGGCGGGGTTCGCGCGACCGGTGCGGATGGCGCCGAACTCCTCCTTGGCGTGCTCCACCGCACGCTCCATCTTTTCCTCGGCCTCGAGGAGGGTGTCGTCGATCACCGGTCTCCTCGCCTCCTTCTGTGCTCGTCGTGGGCTCTGCTGAAAGTCGTCAGACCGCCGCCACCGCGATCGGCGGGGCTCAGGCGGTGATCAGGGTGCCGATCTTGTCGCCACCCACCGCGCGGATGATGGTGTCGTCACCCTGCGCGCCGAAGACCAGCATCGGCAGGCCGTTCTCCATGCAGAGGCTGAACGCCGCCGCGTCGGCCACCCGCAGGTTGCGGCGCAGCACCTCGGAGAAGGTGATCGAGTCGAGCTTGCTGGCGGTGGGGTCGATCCGGGGGTCGGCGGTGTAGACGCCGTCCACGCCGTTCTTGCTCATCAGCACCACATCGGCCCGGATCTCCAGAGCCCGCTGGGCGGCCACCGTGTCGGTGGAGAAGTACGGCATGCCGGCACCGGCGCCGAAGATGACCACGCGGCCCTTCTCCAGGTGCCGGATCGCCCGCAACGGGATGTACGGCTCGGCGACCTGGGCCATCGTGATGGCGCTCTGCACCCGGGTCTCGATGCCCTCCTTCTCCAGGAAGTCCTGGAGCGCGAGGCAGTTCATCACCGTGCCGAGCATGCCCATGTAGTCGGCGCGGGCCCGGTCCATCCCGCGCTTCTGCAGCTCCGCGCCGCGGAAGAAGTTGCCGCCGCCGACCACCACGGAGACCTGCACGCCGCGGCGGACCACTGTGGCGATCTGCCGGGCGATGGCTTGGACGACGTCCGGGTCGACGCCGATCGCGCCACCACCGAAAACCTCACCGGAGAGCTTCAGCACCACCCGGCGGGCCCGCCCCGGCGGCGGTGCCGTCGGATCGTCCAGCTCCAGCGTCCGGTCACTCACAACCTGCGTCATCCGCCCCGCCCTTCACCACGCGCACGCCCCGTGCGGCGCGTACCGCGAACCTGCCGCTGCCGACCCTATGTGACAAGGAGGCCGCGGTGCCTGTCACGTACACCGGCGGCCTCCTCGTCGACGTCTCCTGCCCACGGGCGCCCAGGGCGCCCGGTGACGGCTCAGGCCTGGCCGACCTCGAACCGCACGAAGCGGGTGACCTCGATGCCGGCCTCGGCCAGCACCTGCTTCACCGACTTCTTGTTGT
This sequence comes from Micromonospora sp. NPDC002411, assembly GCF_053592955.1. NCBI lineage: Bacteria > Bacillati > Actinomycetota > Actinomycetes > Micromonosporales > Micromonosporaceae > Micromonospora > Micromonospora sp. NPDC002411. The sequence goes on from NZ_JBSFBM010000049.1 coordinate 20,026, forward strand.
CAGCGACGGACGACTGCTCGATCAGGACGTAGTCCTTGAAGAACGAGTTCACCCGACCCTCGACGATCTTCGGCAGGGCCGCCTCGGGCTTGTTCTCCTCGCGGGCGGTCTGCTCGGCGATGCGCCGCTCGGACTCGACGATCTCGGCCGGAACCTCGTCCCGGGTGAGGTACTTCGGTCGCATCGCGGCGATCTGCATGGCCACACCACGGGCGTCGGCGTCGCCGGCCTCGTCGGTCTTACCGGTGTACGACACCAGCACGCCAACGGCCGGCGGCAGGTCCTGGGCCTTGCGGTGCAGGTAGACGGCGGTGGTGCCCTCGACCTTGGCGAACCGGTTGAGGACCAGCTTCTCGCCGATCTTGGCCGACTGCTCCTGAATCAGGTCGGCGACGACCTTGCCGTCGAGCTCGCTGGCGAGCAGCTCCTCGGCGGTGTTCACGCCGGAGCGCTCACCGTGCTCGACCAGCTGCTGGGCCAGCGCGATGAACGACTCGGTCTTGGCGACGAAGTCGGTCTCGCAGTTGAGCTCCAACAGGGCCTTGCCGGAGTGGGCGACCAAGCCGTTGGCGGCCGTACGACCGGCCCGCTTGCCGACGTCCTTGGCGCCCTTGACGCGCAGGATCTCGACGGCCTTGTCGAAGTCGCCCTCGGCCTCGGTCAGCGCCTTCTTGCTGTCCATCATGCCGGCGCCGGTGAGGTCGCGGAGCTTCTTGACGTCCGCGGCGGTGATTTGGGACATGGCTCTCTCTTCGGTGTTGAGACGGCGTGTGGATGGTCAGAGGTGCCGGTTACCCGGATCCGGGCGGATCGTGCCCGGCGTACCGCCGCTGCCCCGATTCCGAAAGAACGGACGGCGGGGCAGCGACGGTGCGATCACTCCGCGGTAGCGGCCGCCGGCTGCTCGGTGGCGGCCTGCGCCGGCTGCTCCGGGGTGGCGGGCTGCTCGGCAGCGGCAGCGGCGGGCTGCTCGGCGGCAGCGGCGGTCGACTCGTCAGCCTTCTTCGGCTCGAGCAGCTCGCGCTCCCACTCGGTCAGCGGCTCGTCGCTCGCGACGCCCTCGGGCTTCTCGTCGTTGCCCCGGCGACGGCCGGAACGCGCGATCAGACCATCCGCGACGGCGGCGGCGACGACCTTGGTCAGCAGCTCGGCCGAGCGGATCGCGTCGTCGTTGCCCGGGATCGGGAAGTCGACCTCGTCCGGGTCGCAGTTGGTGTCCAGCACCGCGATCACCGGGATGCCCAGCTTGCGGGCCTCGTCGACGGCGATGTGCTCCTTCTTGGTGTCGACGATCCAGACCGCGGCGGGAAGCTTCTGCATGTCCCGCAGACCACCGAGGGTGCGGGTCAGCTTGATCTTCTCGCGGGAGAGCTGCAGGGTCTCCTTCTTGGTGTAACCGGCGGCGGTGCCGCTGAGGTCACCCAGACCCTCCAGCTCCTTCATCCGCTGGAGCCGCTTGTACACCGTCTGGAAGTTGGTCAGCATGCCACCGAGCCAGCGGTGGTTGACGTACGGCTGGCCGACCCGGGTCGCCTGCTCGGCGATCGCTTCCTGGGCCTGCTTCTTGGTGCCGACGAACAGGATGCTGCCGCCCTCGGCGACGGTTCCACGCACGAACTCGTACGCCTTCTCGATGTAGTCGAGGGTCTGGCGCAGGTCGATGATGTAGATGCCGTTGCGCTCGGTCATGATGAAGCGCTTCATCTTCGGGTTCCAGCGCCGGGTCTGGTGCCCGAAGTGGACACCGCTTTCCAGCAGCTGGCGCATGGTCACGACGGCCATGGTTGGGTACTCCTCTGGATCCCTGGTTGTCACGCCCGGCCGGTGGCCGGGCGTCCTGGCGCCTGGTCGCCGACCCATGGTGGGCCCGATCAAGATCGGGACCAGGGAGGCCGTCGCTCCACGACGATTCGTGAAGAGGGCGCGCGAGGTCGACCGCACGAGGCGGTCGCCAGTTGGCCAGTGTACGCCCCCCACCCGTTCAGCCGCCCCGGGGTGCGCCGCACCGCCACCGCGCACCCCGCCGATCCGCCCCCATGATCGACTCCACGTCGGCGAGGTGGTGCCATCCCCCGGCCCTGACACCCCCACATGGCCGACCTGGTGTCGATCACGCCCGCGGCGAGCGCGGGGGATCAGTCCGACCGATCAGCCGGCCGGGCGGGCGGAGGATCAGCCGGCGGCGAGCGCGGCGGCGATGAAGAGCACCAGGCCGACGGTCAGATAGGCCGTCGGTGGGCGCAGCCAGCCCCGACCCGTGTCGGAAAGCGCCAGACCTCCGGTTCGGAGCCCGTAGAGCCCGATCGCGAAGATCGGCAGCGCGGCGACCAGGGCGATGCCCACCACGACGTTCCCGGCGTCCACCGGATCGCCGGTCACGCCCGCGAGCAGCACCCGCAGCGCGGGCACCTCGAAGATCAACACCAACAGGGCGAAGAGTACGGCCAACACCGGCCGACGGGTCCGGTAGACGCCGTCGGCGGCCGGCGGATACACCGACGGTTCGCCGGTGGGCAGGTCGGGGCGGGGGCCGATCCCCGGCATCGGACCGGTCGGCATTTCCAGCGGATGCGGAGTCTCGCCACCGCCACGGGTGGGCTCGATGATCGGATACCCGCCGAGGGGGGCGGGACGAGCCTGGTCGGCGACAGCGCCGGGCGGGGTCTCGCCTACCGGTGTCAACGAACGGCCGGCCTCCTCGCGAGCGACGGTCAGCGGTGCGTCAGTCCCGGTCGACTCCCGGGCGGCCCGGCGACCAGGCAACTCGCCAGAGGTCTCCGAAGGATCTCGGACGGTGAGCGGTGCTCCCGCCCCGGTCGACTCTGGGACGCCCCAACGACCGGGCAGCTCCCCGGAGATCTCCGAAGGATCCCGGTCGGCGCGCCGTGACCGGGTCGCCCGGTACCCGTCGATTTCCGGCCGAGCATCCCCCAACGGGTCGACCGCGCCGAACCGTCCCGACTCGGGCTCGCCCGCGCCGAACCGACCAGACTGGGCATCGACAGCGCCGAAGCGACCCGAGTTCGACTCCGGCGCACCGCCGAACCGGCCCGTGTCCACCGCGCTCAGCCGACCCGAATCCGACTCCGGCGCACCGCCGAACCGGCCTGCGTCCACGGCGCCGAAGCGCCCGGAGTCCGGCTCGCGGCGTCGGCCGACGCCGGTGTCCTCGACGGAGTGGCTCTCGTTGGGGCCACGCTGCTCGGGGACGTCGGTGTCCCGGTACCGCGGTTCGCCCGGGCCGCGCCACTCCGACTCGCCGTGACCGCGACCCCGCTCATCGGGGTACCAGCGCGGCTCCTGATCTTCCGGAAAACTCCGTCGTCCGTCCACGTCAGGCACCGTATGCGACCGGCCACGCCCGCGCCATTTCGGCCCGCTCCGCGCTGCCGACAGCGCGGCAATCAGCGCTGCAGTCAGCGCGAGCGGGCGGAAGCCGGTGGAGACGCGCCGGCCCCCTCACGCCCCACCATCAGCGTTGATCAGGTGATGAAAAGTAGGTCCACAGCTGCCCTGAGACCTATTTTTCATCACTTGATCATGGTGCGGCCCGGCGGCAGTGAGTTCGGGAGGGGTGCCAGGCCATGGCTTCCTAGCACGGCGCGGGCTTGATCGTCCGGTTGTCCACAGGTCACTGGTTGTCCACAGATTTGCTGGTGCCGAGGTCGCGGCGCTCGCACGTCGGCGGGCACCGTGCCGTCCATGACGAAGCGGAACCAGGCGGTCGGCGCGTACGGGGAGCGGTGCGCCGTCCGACACCTCACCGAGGCAGGGCTGCGGCCGATCGCCCGCAACTGGCGCTGCCCGGCCGGAGAGATCGACATCATCGCCTGGGACGGGCCGGTGCTCGCCTTCTGCGAGGTGAAGACCCGCCGGGGCGACGCCTTCGGCACCCCCGCCGAGGCTGTCGTGCCGGCCAAGGCCCGCCGGTTGCGAGGGCTGGCCGCGCGCTGGCTGACCGAGACCGGCACGACCGCCGAGGAGGTGCGTTTCGACGTGCTGTCGGTGCGGCTGCCCGAGGCCGGCCCGGCCCGGGTGGACCACCTCAAGGGCGCGTTCTGAGATGCGTACTCCGAAGGTTCGGGCGGCGTCATGAGCTACGCGAAGGTGCTCTGCGTGGGTCTGGTCGGGGTGACCGGCCACCTGGTCGAGGTGGAAGCCGACCTGGCCGCCGGGCTGCCGGCCGTGGTGATCTCCGGCCTGCCGGACACCGCCCTGCACGAGGCCCGCGACCGCGTCCGTGCCGCCGTGGTCAACTCCGGTCAGCGTTGGCCCAACCGGCGCATCACCCTCAACCTGCTGCCCGCCGCTCTGCCGAAGTTCGGCTCGGCCTTCGACCTGGCCATCGCCGCAGCTCTGTTGGGTGGCTCGGGTGAGCTGCCGCTGCTCCCCCTGGCGGGTGTGGTGGTCCTCGGCGAGTTGGGGCTCGACGGCACGGTCCGACCGGTGCGCGGCGTGCTCCCGATGGTCGCCGCCGCAGCCCAGGCCGGTGTCGAGCGGGTGATCGTCCCGATCGGCAACGCCGCCGAGGCTGCGGTCATCCCCGGGGTACGGGTGCGAGCGGTGGACCATCTGCACCGGCTGGTCGCCTTCGTCCGCGACGGCACCCCGCTGATCGAGCCACCGGCGGCCACGCCGACACCCGTCGTCGGGGGGCCGGATCTCGCCGACGTTGCCGGGCAGCAGGTGGGCCGGCGCGCGTTGGAGGTGGCGGCCGCCGGTGGGCACCACATCGCGCTGCTCGGCCCTCCGGGCGCCGGCAAGACGATGCTTGCCGAACGCTTGCCGTCGCTCCTGCCCGAGTTGGACGACGAAGCGGCGCTTGAGGTGACGGCACTGCACTCGGTGGCAGGGCTGCTGCCGCCGGGCGGCCGGTTGCTGCGACGCCCGCCGTTCCAGGCGCCGCACCACACCGCGACGGTGCCCTCGCTGGTCGGTGGCGGCTCAGGGCTGGCCCGGCCCGGCGCGGTGTCGCTGGCCCACCGTGGGGTCCTGTTCCTGGACGAGGCTCCCGAGTTCAGCAAGGGCGCGTTGGAGGCGCTGCGCCAACCCCTGGAGCACGGCCGCATCCAGCTGAGCCGCACCGGGGGCGGCACCGTGTACCCGGCCCGGACCCAGTTGGTGTTGGCGGCCAACCCTTGTCCCTGCGCGAAACCGGCCGGCGACTCACATTGCGAGTGCAGCGCGCTGGTCCGTCGCCGCTACCTGGGCCGACTCTCCGGGCCGCTGCTCGACCGGATCGACGTGCAGGTACGGCTGATGCCCGTGCGGGCGGCCGAGTTGATGGCACCCGACGGCGATGTCGAGCCGTCGGCGACGGTCGCCGCGCGGGTGGCGGCGGCACGGCAGGCGGCAGCGACCCGCTGGGCCGGCCTCGGCCGAAGGCTCAACGCCGAGGTGGACGGCCCGCACCTGCGTCGACCGCCCTGGCGGCTGCCCGCCCGGGTCACCGCCGAGCTGCGCGGCCGGCTCGACTCCGGTTCGTTGTCGGCACGCGGCTTCGACCGGGTGATCCGGATGGCCTGGACCATCACCGACCTGGACGGCCGAGACCGGCCGGACCGGGACGACGTGCGGGAAGCGATCCAACTCCGGACGGGAGAAGCGATGTGAGCGCCGACGAAGAGCGCAGGTTGGCCCGGGTCGCGCTGACCTGGCTGGCCGAGCCGGGCACCCGTGTGGTCTACCGCCTGGTGGAACGGCTCGGCCCGGTGGCGACCCTGGATCTGCTGCTGGACGGGGGCAGTCCGGACGGCTGGCTGCACAGCACGGTGGCGGCCCGGTTGGCGGGCGGCGACGCCCGGGCGGTGGCGGCCGAGGCGCTGGAGCGCGCGGACCGGCTCGGTGCCCGACTGGTCACGCCGGACGACGAGGAGTGGCCAGCGCAGGTTGCCGATCTGGCCACGCTGCGCCTGCCGGACGTCACCCGCCGGGTGGACGGTGAGACCGCGCCACCGCTCTGTTTCTGGGTACGCGGAGGTTGGCCGCTGGGCGAAGCCCTGGATCGTTCGGTGGCGGTGGTCGGAGCGCGAGCGGCCACCGGTTACGGGCAGCACGTCGCCACTGAGCTGGGATACGGGCTGGCCGAACGGGACTGGACAGTCGTGTCGGGTGGCGCGTTCGGCATCGATGCTGCCGCTCACCGGGGTGCCCTGAACGCGGGCGGTTTGACCGTCGCGGTGCTCGCCTGTGGACTGGACCGGCCGTACCCGATGGGCAACGCCGCGCTCTTCGACCGGATCGCTGACACGGGGCTACTGGTCAGCGAGTGGCCGCCCGGCGCCGAGCCGCTGCGGCCCCGGTTCCTGATCCGCAACCGGGTGATCGCCGCAGGCACCGTGGGCACGGTCCTGGTGGAGGCGTCGGCGCGCAGTGGCGCGACCCAGACCGCGCGACGAGCCGTCTACACCAATCGGGTGGCGATGGTGGTGCCCGGGCCGGTGACCTCGGCGATGTCCGTCGGCGCGCACGAGTTCCTCCGCGACAACCCCAAGACCCGCCTGGTCACCGGCGTCGCCCACGTACTCGAGGAGGTGGGCCGGATCGGCGCGGACCTGGCGCCGCCGGCGCGGGGTCCGCAGCGGCCCGCCGACACACTCGACGACGACGCGCGTTCACTGCTGGAGGCGCTGCCCCGGCGGGGCGCTCGCGGTGTGGACGCCCTCGCGACCCGGGCCGGCCTCGACGTCCGCACCGCGATGCGCAAGCTGTCCCTGTTGGAGGAGCTGTCCATGGTGGTCCGTCGCGACGGCGGCTACGCGCTCGCGGCACCGGTCGCGCCCAAACGCGGCAGCGCGACCGTCACGGCACGGTGAGTGACCAGGCATCCCAACACTCGGTGTTACCGGTACGGTGCGCGGTCATGGGTGCAATCAAGCCATGGCACGTCACTATCCTGTGCTGTCTCGTCACGACCGCTGTGTTCGCTGTTGGCCTGGTCGTGTTCCTGGCCAAGAGGAACAATCGCCGTTAGCCGAGCATCACGTCACCGGTGGGGCGCACCCAGCGGCCGTAGGCTGACGGGTGTGCCAGCAGCCAGTGAGGGTGCCCGGGTCGACAGGCCGGCCGGCGGATCCGCGCGTCCGCGATGAGCCGCAGTGACCGGAGCACCCGGGCCATGCACCAGGCACTGCCGCCAGCCCTGCGCGAAGCGGTCGACGACTTCGCCGAGCACCTGTCCCGGGTGCGGAACCGGTCGACGCACACCGTCCGCGCGTACTGCCGGCCGCGTTGTTCGGGTTGTACGCCAACGGCAACCAACTGATCTCGCCGATCCCACCGGCGGCCAGCAGGGTGACCGTCTTGACCATCTC
>NZ_JBSFBM010000050.1:0-26891 GCF_053592955.1 Micromonospora sp. NPDC002411
CGAGCACTGTCGTCTTGACCTCCACCCCATCCACGACGCCGACGTAGTCGTAGGCCCACACCGGGTTGCCGTCCGCGTCCTTGGTCGGGTTTGGCACCCACCGCCACCCGACGCGAGCACCGATCTCGTGCAGCACCTCGTCGTCGACGAAGGCGGGGAACAGTCGCGCGTAGAGGCGGCTCAGTGGTGACCCATGGGTGAGGAGAGCGACTCCGCTGCTGACCTGGGGCGGTAACTGGAGCACTGTCGCGGCGGCCAGGACCGAACCGTGGCTGTGTGCGGTGAGCAGCACGAGGTTGCCGCGTCCGACCAGGTACGTGATTCGTCGGGTCAGCTCCGGCACGGCTCGTTCTGCGTAGCAGGGTGGTGCGAACGGGTGGGCGGCCCGGGGCCAGAACGTGCCCAGGTCCCACAGGACACCAACGTGGCGCCTGAATTCGACTGTCCGGTAGGCGAAGATTCCGCCGATGATCAGACCGAGGATGATCGCGGCGATCCCCCAGCTCCCGAACGCGATGGAGAAGGTGATCAGATCGCCGGGCAGCCGTGCGTACCGCTGCACAGATTCGTTCGGGAGTAACTCCAGCAGACCGAGGGTGGTGGTGGCCGTACCGACCCCGGCCAAACAGGCGTAGACCACCGCCAAGGGGATCAGTCTCTCCGTGAAACGAGCCCTGGCTATCGCCTTCTGCACCTGCCGCAGTCGGGGCGCTGCTCCGGGCGGGCGGCCCGGGTAGTCGCAGGCTACGACCGCCGCCGCGGCACGGAGTCGGCGGCGTCGGGAGATGAGGATTACCGGAACGGCTACTACCAGCGTGAACAGCACTGTCCGGAAAAACCCGAAGATCGCCCAGGTGAGTGCCGGTGGCAGACCGGAGGCCAAGCCCTCTCCGGTCGGGGCGTCGCGGTCCAGGAAATCCGCCACCCGGTAGACCAGCTCGCCGGACACCGCCACCGCCAGACTGACCGCGCTGGCCGCGATCACTAGTGCGCCCAGCCCGAGCAGCGGGATGGCGTCCCGCCGCCGGTCCCGGCCCCAGAGCAACACAGCCCCGAGGATGGCCAGCAGAATCGTCTGCGAGACGAACAGCGAGGTGAGAATGGCGCCGTAGCCGGGTAATCCGCCCCCCTCATGCCACGGCGCGGGGCTAGCCAGGACGTGGACTGTCACCACAACGGTCAGGGCCACGGCGACCGTCCGCGCCGTGCGGGTGATTCGGTCCAGTCGCTGATTCGAGGCAGCCCGGTCGATCAACGGGGGTACGCAGAGCAGGACCACGCAGGTGGTCAGCACGGTCCCGGCGGCCACGGCCAGCGCGATGGTGCTCGCCGAGGCACCGGTTGCGGCGCGGGCGGCGAGCAGAGTGACGTCCAGTGTCGCGAACGCCGCCGCGACGTGAATCGAGCGCAGCCGACCCACCAGTGGCCCGGCGTCCCATTGGCCGATCCCGCTGAGTCGATGCTCGGAGACCTCGTCCGCGGGAGCGCGGAACGCGTCGAACATTTTCCCTGGTCGCGTGCTGGCCCGCCAGAGCAGGCCGATGGCGATGGCCGGAACCACCGCGAGCACCGCGAGGCGCAGGCCCACTGGTTGCCCACCCAACCAGGACAACCAGGTGCGCCCGGCCAGGCAGTGTGCCGAGCCCATGCACTTCCACGCGACCAGGTCCAACGCGACGCCGGCAAAGGCGAGCACATACAGCGCGGTGATTGTGAGCGCTAGTAACCGGCACAGGGATCTGACTATCGCATCCGAGCCAGGGTTCGCCGGTCGCATCCAAATCGCCAGGTTGGCCAGCATGAACGGCAGTAGGAACACCAGCGAGAGTGTTCGGACCACGGTTCCGGAGGGCAGATCAGCCCAGCGGTACGCCTCCACCGTCACCCGTTCGCCGCTGCTGCACGAACAGTGGCGGCGGGGCCGGTAAAAACCCCCGCTGCGGTCGCCGGCGACCTGCTCTACCTCCGAAACCTCCAAAACCTGGCCAGCGCTTGTGTTGGCAGCCCCGTGTACACGCAGCTCCACCACGTCGTCGGACATCTCCGGCCCGCTCGACCGCGCTGATGCACCCGACATCGGCCCCTCCCGGAGCATTTTCGGCGGCAAAGCCGGGTGACCCAGCCGGGGCCCCTCGCCACTGGCGGCGGTGTACCCCGCCCTACCGCGACGAACCGTGGCCCGGCAGACCGTTCCCGCTCCTTTTACTCGGTCAACGGTCAGCGGCCTGTGGTCGACACTCGGGCGACGAGACCGCCGAGGATGAGGGCCAGGCCCGCCTCGAAGGCGGATTCGTGACCGATGAGCGGCACACCCGCGCTCAGCTCAGAGGCTCGACCGTGCGGTTGCCCAGGGCGGAGGTGAGTCGCACCGGGACCACCGTCTCCTTGGCGATTGCCGGGCATTCCTTGCCGGCCGCCTCGGGTAGCAGTCCGACGCGGATCCGGAGGCGCACCACCGTTTCACTCTCTGTCACTTCCGGGTCGGCGCCGTAACAGTCGGCCGGTCCGGCCGTCACGGTGACCTCGATGGTTCGATCGTCGACACTGCGCCAGTCGCGCCACTGAACAACCTGCGCGTCGATCAGGTCACTCCGGGTCGGCAACGCTTTCGGCCGTGTCGGTCCGGTCGGCGCTCGGACGCCCGACGTGTCGCTGCCGGGCTCGACTGCGGAGCCGCAGGCGCTCAGTGCGGCCACCACAGCCAGCAGCCAGGCAGCCGGTGGAAGTGGTGGCCGCACTCTCATCGATTCAACTTACCAATCAGCGTTGGCGGCGTTCATCGCGTCGACGACAGCCTGGTCGAAGTATGGCCCCTTGTTGACGCCCTCGCTGTTCACCGTGGACATGACCGAGCGGACCGACCCGAGTCCGCTGGCATTGTCGTAGTTCCAGGTCCACGGTCCGCCCGAGGAGCCACCTCCGAAGTTGCAGGTGATTTTGGACCTGTTGTCCAAGATGCTGTTGTCGGTGGCAGTGCCCCAGCAAGCCCACATGACGTTGCCGCCGTCACGGTTGCTCGGATATCCGAAGATCGACGTGTCGAACTCGGTGCCACCGTTGTAGACCAGGCCGTGCCCGCCGATGGTGTTGACGACTGTCGTGTTCCAGTCGCCGCCGGAGTAGGTGGTCACGAAGCCGACGTCCCGGTTGAGGTTGCTGTTGTTGATCCACTCGTTGAAGGTCCGCAGCCAGTACGCCTGGAAGCGGCCGACCGGGTCGTGGTCGGCGTTGAAGGCGTTGTATCCCGGCACGAAGACGAGGTTCTGCAGCCAGGTGCCGCCTTGTCCGTCATGGACACAGTGACCGGCGGTGATCAGCACCCGCTTGGACGACGTGTTGATCGCTGACGCCGAGCACCACGAGCCACTTTCGTAGCCACCGATGAACAACTTGCCGTTGGTGATCGAGAAGTTCGTCACCGGCGGCGGCGCGTTGGTCACACTCTGCGAGATCCGAGCGGCCACCGGCTTCGCCGCGACCTCGGCCGCCTTGCTGGCCACGGCTCGGGCCTTGTTCTCGACCCATTCCGCATCTCCGGGGGCATCCAGCGACCTGGCTGCCTTCATCCGTTCCGGCGTCCAGTACGCCAACACCTCGGGGTCTCCGCCGGTGCGCTCGAACGACTTCAACTGTGCGGGCGTGTAGTTGCGCACCGCTTTGTCACCCGGCAGCCGCACCGGGGCAGGCGCACTGCTGGTGCTCAGATCGGAGCCGCTGATCCGGGCCGGCGAGGGGTCCGCACCGGCGGGAGCGCCGGCGGGGGCGGTGAGTAAGGCGATTGTTGCGACGGCCGCAGCCAGTGCGGCGGCCCCCAGGCGTCTCAGGCTTCTCGGACAACGGATTGTGGTTGACGAATCCATCCGGCTGACTCCCCCTGTTCAGCAACCGTTTCCGGCGCTCTCGAAGCCGTCTTCATGCCGCTCGGCGACGGCTGCCATCGAGAGGTCAAGCTACCGAAGGAATCGGTATACATCTATGCCATTTCATGAACAGTAAGTGCGCGAGGGGCTACCGAGAGAGATCGAATCAGTGCGACCTGCATGCGCAGGCATCAATGTGTCCTTGGACACAGTCTCGCGCCGTCCGTCATGTGCGCCACCGGGCGGCTGACGTGCTCGACGACCCGCGCCCGCAGTCAGGCCGGTGAGTCGGCATGGGCAAGGGGTTCCCGTGATCAAGCGGGTGCCCGCCAGCGGCAACCAGAACGTCATGGCGTCAATCGCCTGCTCGCATGTCATCACGGACAGCGTCGGGGTCCCACACCGCCGTGCGCAGCAGGCGCTGCATCGCCTGCGGATCACCGTGACCCGCACGAACCGCAAGCGACCAACAGGTCTTTCGTTCGGCCTCCGACAGCAGCCCCTCTACGAGCTGCCCGGCCGTCGCCCGCGGCTCGGCCCGCACGAACCGGCCCGCGACACGCGTCATCGCCTCGTCCAGGACGATCCGCCACCCGGCGGGGTCTACGCTGTGGCACACGGCCACGCCACGCCCAACGCCGAAGCCAAGTGACGTTGGAGTACTAACGGATGGTGAAGGTCAGCGGGTTCGAGATGCCGAGGCCGCCGTGGGAATCGTGGACCCGCACGGTGAAGGTGGACGACGTGCCGGCCGACAGGGCTACCTGGAACTGGTAGCGCTGTCCGCTGTTGGTCGGCGTCACGGCCAGCCGGGTTGCGCCGAGGTACAACTCCACCCGGCTGACGAGGTCCCCGGGATCGGTGTCGGCGACGTCGGCGACCAGCGTGACGGTCGTCGGTTCGAGGAAGTAGGTCTGCCCGCCGGGGGTGCTCAACGCCACCGCCGGCGGGTGGTTGGTGCCGGTGGACGCCGGCGTCACCACCGTGACCAGCAACGGCGGCGCAGCGCCAGGCAACGACTGGTCGGTGCCGGCCGAGACGTACAGCACGAAGGTGGTGCTGGTGCCGGGCTCCCCGATCGGTGGTGTCCACAGCGCCTCGTACCGGTCACCGGTCGTCCTCACCCCCCGGGCCACCGTGACGCCGTCCACCCGGAACGACACCGAGGTGATGCTGTGTCCGCCTCCCACGGTCGCGGTCGCCGCCAGCGCGACGGCGCCCGGCGTGGTGTACACCGCGCCGGCGGTCGGGCTGAGCCAGGTGACGATCGCCGGGTAGTCAGCGACCGGCGGTGTGGTCGTCCGGGTCGGCGTCACGCTGGGCAGGACGCCGCCGGTGCACGTGACGCCGTTGAGCGTGAACGACGCCGGTATGGGGTTGCTGCCCGACCAGGCACCAACGAAACCGATGTTCGCGGAGCCATTGGTGCCCAGGGTCGCGTTCCAGCCCAGATTGGTCGCGCTGACCTGCTGGCCCGCCTGGGCCCAGGTGGCGCTCCAGGTTTGCGTGAGCCGCTGGTCGACTGCAGGGAACGCGAACCGCAGCGTCCACCCGTTGACTAGGTCACCCAAGTTGGTGACCGCGATGTCGGCGTGGAAGCCACCGGTCCACTGGCTGGTGACGACGTAGTTCACCCGACACCCGGCCGCGGCGTTCGCCGCACTGGCGTGTGAGATCGCGGCCATCATCGCGACCATGGCAACAGAGATGGCGACCACAGCAGTCAGCGACTTCCGCATGGCACACCTCGCCAGAAATCGTTAGACGTCGATGGATATGACGACTGTCCTGCTGATAGGCCTTTCTGTCAAGGCACGCACGGCAGTCCTGCCGCCGGCAGGACAACGGACAGCCCGCCCATGGCTGATCGGTAGCGGCCACAGCGCCGAGCAGGCAGAAGAGTGGAATAGCGCAGCTTCCCGCCTGGACCACGACTGACCGCCAGGTCCTGGACGACTTCGCGTCAAAGAACGCAACGAAGTGGGCGGCCAAGTCCCGGCAGAAAGCGAGCGCTGGGTACGCGACCTCGCAATGTGGACCGGCGAGTGGGCAGATCACCAGACCGACGGCCATCAGTCAGCCCCGAGCCACAGCGCGGGGCACCCTCGTGATGTGGGCGCCGGTAGCGGCAGGACCAGCTCCTCAACCAGCCGGCAGGACCGCTCGGGACCGCACATCAGATCACTCAGCCGGGCAGGTCCATGGCGGCCCGAACCGAGAACCAGCCGCGCTGCTCCCAATCTGCTCCCAATGTAAGCCGAACATACAGCGAGGCCCGTTACCGACTACTCCGGTAACGGGCTTCTGACCTGCGCAAACTGAGAGTGGGCGATGCTGGTATCGAACCAGCGACCTCTTCGGTGTGAACTCTCGGCAAGCCGGTCGGCTCGGGCTTGATGCGAGGTCAGACGGCCTGCTGAGGCGCTTCTCGGCCTGGTTCGGCTGGCCCGGTTGCTGTACTTCGCTGCTGTACTCCTCATCCGCGTGTAGCGCTGCTCAACCGACTCCGAGGGTGGCAGCGAGCTCGGCGATCGTGGTCGGGGCGCGCGGGTCGCGGGCAACCTCGGCAAGGATGTCCCGGGCGACAGGCCGGTGCGTGATCTCGGCCGGTGCGGTGCGCTCGGCCTGCATCAGCAACCGAGCGGCGTTGGCCACATCATCAGCATGCAGATGAGCACGCGCGACGTCGAGCAGGTGCGCGGCGCGGTGTTCTGCTGGCAGCCACCGCCAGCCGTCCCGCCCGGCGGCCTTCTCGTGCCAGCGGGTCGCGGCATGGAAGTCGCCGGCCTCCACGGCTGCGGCGGCACGAGCCACCTCGACGGCGGTCGGCCCGAACGCGGTGCGGTGATGATCGTGCCCGTCGCCGACGCGCTCTGCCATGCCGGCGGCCTCGTCGACCAAGTCGGTAACGGCGGCCTCGTTCCCGTCGTGCGCCACTGCCAGTGCAGCTTGGAGGAGCAGGGTGCCGCACAGGGACAGCTCCGCCGGTGTGCCGTCCTCCACCTCGCACGGGGCGATCCGGTACGCGGCGGCGAGCAGCACCGACTTCGCCTCCCGCGCCCGCCCTGATGCGCGCAGCACCTGGCCGAGCTGCACGGCTGCGGCGGCCACTAACTCCGGCTCGCCGGTGGCGGCGAGCATCGCCCGGTCGGTGGCCAACCACGCAAGCCCCACCTCCCCGAGCTTGACCAACAGAGCAGCCGTGACCCGGTACGCCTCCACCAGCGGTACCCGACCCGCCGCCGAGGCTTGCGCGTGAGTGCGCTGCGCATTGGTGAGCAGGTCCGGCAGCAAGTTGATCACCTGCGGGTAGCGGCCGTGCTGGAACGTCGTCCACGCATACTCCACATCCCGCAGCATCCGGTCCACCGGCAACACCGGCCGGTGACCCGCCGGTTGGCCCAACGGGACCTCGTACCGCGCCAACGCCGCCCTGATTCGGTCGACGCGCTCGACGCAGTCGGTCGCCTCTACCGGCCCAACATCGCGGCCGACCAGCGTGGCGGCGTCGATCCTCAGCACGCGGGCAATCTCTTGGAGCGTCGACAGCTTGTCCAGCGACCGCACGCCACGTTCGACCTTGTCAACCCAGCTCTTCGACTTGCCGAGCCGGTCGGCGAACACCTGCTGCGACAGCTTCCGTCGCCCCCGCCAGTACGCCACCCGCCGCCCCACGGGCAACAGTTCAACGTTGCCCATGACGCCAACTCCGATCCGGCTTCACCCGGGTCGTCTCCTCGGCCGGTATCCGATCCGCCTCAGCCTCGGCGAGAAGGCGTCGCTTGGCCGCCTCCCGCTCGGCCGCTTGGATCTGCTCGCCTCGGCTCACCGCCGGCTCGCCGCCGTTACCCGCCATCTCCACCTCCGTCAGCAGAAGCACGACGGCACCCGCGACCGTCGCACGTTCACACTGACGTCGCTATGTCGCCGACTGCGACGGCACGAGATGCGACATCCCGACCACATTGCCGACGACATTTAGGCGACATGACGCTATCGTGGCGGTCATGGTCGCCCCCAATACCGCCCTCCGCGCCGTCCGTACCGGGATGCGCATGAGTCAGGACGATTTCGCCCGCGCGCTCCAGGCCGCCGGCCACCGCGTCGGTGAGCCCAACGACGCCAACAAGAGACTCGTCCAGCGATGGGAGTCCGGCGCGATCGCTGCGCCCCGACCCGTCTACGCCCGAGCCCTGGAAGTCGTCACCGGCCTACCCATCTCGCTGCTGGGCTTCGCCGCGGTGCCCGGCGGGGAGGTCGCCGACGACGAACACGGCGGCCATGACATGACCTCCCCCATGTCCAACCTGGCCACGCCGACGCCGACGTCCAAGTCCGCCACGGCCCACAGATCGTACGAGGGTGTGTGGCTCAGCCGCTATCAGTACTACTCCAGCGGGCGGGGCGACTCCTTCGCCGGACAGCACTTCGTGGTACTGCTCCAGCACGGCGATCGACTGACCGCGCGCAGCCTGCCCGGCTCGGCGGCGTCGTCCCTCTCGCTGGACCTGACCGTGGACGGTGCCGTCGTCACCGGCACCTGGGTGGAGCAGACCGACCCGGCCGGCTACTACCGTGGCGCCCGCTATCACGGTGCGATCCAGCTCCTCGCTGAGCCCACGGGTCGACGGATGGCCGGGAAGTGGGTCGGGTTCGGCAAGGACATGGACGTCAATACCGGGCCGTGGGAGCTAGTCTTCCAGGACGCCTCGACGTCCAAGGCAACGCTCGATCGCTACAACATGTCCGCGACGTAGTGCGCGAGAGCCACGTGCCTTCGACCCCTCGCTCGTAAGTTCTGGGGGCGTCGTCCGGCGGGGTCTATCCGCAGGCGCGACCTCGGACGGCTGTCTGCGTCCGGCCGCCGGCGGCTGCCCTCCTCTCGGCACGTTGCTGTCACCGCTGCTGTCAGCGACCTCCGCGGGAGAAGCGATCAGATAGAACCGCTTCGGATCGACCTACACACTGGCTTCCTGCATCGCTGGCACCACAACTACCCTAAGTAGTTCAGGCTCTCCACTGCGTTGCGGGTGCGTTACGGTCGTGCCTGTCTATGGTGGACCTTCGGAGGACGCATGGCGCGACGTAAGGGCCTGATTGCTCAGATGCTCGATGCGCGCAGGCAGGCCAAGAAGCTCCAGGCGCAAGCGGAGGCGCGCTGGCACCGCGAGTTGGTTGCCGAGCAAAAGCGCCAGGAGGCGGAGGCACGCCGCGAGGCTAAGCAAGCCGAGGCTGCGGCAAAGAAGGCCGAGGTGGCGCGCCTGAGGCATGAAGCACAGGCGAAGCGGCTGGCCGATCAATCGGCGGCGAAGGCAGCGCGAGAGGCCGCCCAACGCGAGCGTGCTGAGGAGCGACGCCTAGCTGCCGACGCTCGCGAGAAGGCGCACAAGGCAGCCGCCGCGAAGCGCCTGGCGGAGCGGGAGGTACACGCCCAGAAGATGGCAGAGGCCGAGTTCCGGACCGAGGCCGTCAGCACGAGGATTGCTGAGTACACACAGCTGCTAGCCCGGAGAAACAGGCGGGCCGCCGAGTCTGACCTCGAACTTAGGGCGGCTTTGTCGAACGGCGGACCATCTGCGTTTGTTGAGCGTCTACAACACGTCCTCGCTCAGTCTCGATACCCGGAGGGCCTGACAGGCAAGGCCGCCGCTCACTATGACCCTGCCTCCATGGAGCTGCTTATCGAGTATGAGCTACCACTACGAGACGTCGTGCCCACCGTGGTCGCTTATCGATACACGACGGCGAAGGGCATGGTTGCTATACCTCGCAAGGAGCCCGAGACTAAGAAGCTGTACGGTGACGTCCTTGCACGGCTGACATTGCGCACCATTGCCGAGACTTTCGAGGCGACGTCTCAGGACCTCGTCACCGGCATCGTCTTCAACGGCTATGCCTCAACCAAGGACAAGGCGACTGGCCGCGCCATTCGTCCGTTGCTGATGAGCGTGGGTGCCGAGCGGGACCAGTTTGCCGTGGTGCAGCTCGATGAGCCAGAGCTGGACCCGGTTCTGTGCCTTCGCAGCCACCTGAACGCCATCGTTTCCCCGCACCCGTACGACCTAGAAGGCGTCAGGCCAGTAGTCTCCTTCGACCTTTCAAAGTACAAGTTCGTTGACGAGATGGACGTCGTCGCCAGCTTGGATAGCCGAACGGACCTACTATCACTCTCTCCCGGAGAGTTCGAGCATCTCATCCGCCGTCTGTTCGAGAGCATCGGCATGAAGTCCTGGGTCACGCAAGCCTCCAAGGACGAAGGAGTCGATGGCGTCGCTGTCAATGAGGACCCAATCGTCGGCGGGCTTTGCATCATCCAGGCCAAGCGTTACAGCAAAATTGTCGGCCTTGAAGCCGTCCACGCTCTTGCCGGCGTGATGGATCACAAGCGGGCCGCCAAGGGCGTTCTCGTCACTACTTCGTGGGTGGGCAAGGCGAGCCGCGACTTCGCCGCCGCGAACGGACGCATCGAAATTATCGAAGGCCGTAATCTCAAACACATGCTGAAAGAGCACCTTGGCCTAGACGTCCTAATCGGCCTGCAAAAGCTTCCGCCGGGCTGGAACAGGGCAGACTTGGAGTAAGGGCATCCTCATCCGGACCGGATGGTGCCCTCGCTTGCAAGCTCTGAGCCTTCGTCCACTAACGTCCGCCACCTCGGGCGCTCGTTCGTGCGCTGCCGTCGCCAGCTGTCGGCGCTGCTGTTACCGCCCTGGAGACGCACGGTTTAGGAAGGGTATAGCGCCTGCTGGACCACCCCTCGTCCTACCAGGGCCGACGGCCGACGGCTGCCGAGCGGTGCGCTTAGTCATTCCGCTTATGTTCCGGATCTTGCAGGTCGGGCCGTTTCGTCTCGCATCGGGCAAACTTGTCTAGCATGGCCCGGCGGCCCCGGGCAGAGGTGGTCGAGCGCGGGTACGGTCCATGCCGTGACCCCCGAACAGATTCAGGCATATGCAGGTGTCGGCGGCGGCCTGCTTACCGCCGGGGTGCTGTGGTGGGAAATCCACACCCGCAACCGGGAGCGACGAGATGCAGAGGCCGCGCAGGCACGTACGGTCGTCACCGAAGTACGGCCAGGCGAATACACCACCAATGCCGATTACGACCGCACCCTGCGCGAATACCTCTTCAGCGTCACCAACCACAGCAGCGCGCCCGTCCTTGGGGTACACCTGACGGCCTGGGTTTGGGGCAACGACGGCATGGACGAGCCTGCACAGGGTGAGCACAGGGCCGAGGAATGGACTGATGTCGTGCCCCCGGGAGGAACTCTGTCTGGGGCTCAGTACATGCTTGGCCGACCCTGGCCACACGACGAGAAGGCGCCGCTGGAGCAGGTCGCGGTGGAAGTGATCTTTACCGATGCCGCAGGACTGATGTGGACACGGCGGGACAATGATGGTCCTCGCCGATTCATCAACCCCACGATCCCGACCTGGAGGCTGCGTGTCAGGTACCGGGTCCAGTCTTGGTTCAACCGGCTTCGAGGGCGTGAGTAGCCGGCTGTCTCGCTGACGCCTCGCTTACAAGTTCTGAGCGCTTCGTCCGGCACGGTCCGTCCGCATCCGTGACCTCGGACGGCTGTCCGCGCCCGGCGACCGCCGATCGTCCTCGTGCCGGCCTGTTGCTATCGCCGTTGCTGTCGACAGCTAATCCGGCTCAGCTCGGTCCGGCAGTGTCAGCGCTGCTGTCGCCGTAGAACCAGACCCGCGCCTGCGGCAGCTCTTCCGCAACACGCGCCGCCAGCACACGTCCCTCGGCGGCAAAGGCTGCCTCCTCCACGACCCCTACTGCTCTGCTGTCATTTGGATCGGCGATGTTAACCATAGATTCCGACCACTGCTGCCAAGCGGCCAGTCGCCCCACAAGGCCAAGGGAAAGCCCGAACGTGGCAGGATCTCGCGGCTCGTAGACGCCGCCGCCCTCGTCACGAACCCACAGGGGCCAACATCCATAGTCGTCCATCACCTTGATCAGCACTGCGTCAGGCTACGTTGAAGAGTTGAAGCGGAACATAGAGCCGCTGTCTCGCCACCAGCGGGAACCGTGGTCGGTGCCTGCTCACACGGCGTTTCGAGTTGCCATTGTTGGTAGCTGGTTGACGACGTTTCACGGTGTCTTGTGCCCCGTGTGTGCCCCACACTGCCAGCAGCGGGGCAAGCTTGGTCAACCTAGCTCGGCACTGCACAGCGAATGCGCCAAGGTACGGAGATGCCCACCGGGATGCACTGCCTTGGCTCCTCGTCGACGACCTGGCGGCGTTACTCGGCAGGCTGCGCACCGTCCGGTTTAACCAAACCGTACACATGGCGGCGCACGAGCTCATCCTGCTCCAGAATCAAGTCGACAACCTGCCAGAACTCAGAGAGCCGAGGGTGACTCAACCCCTCTTCACGGCTGAGCTTGCGGCCGAAGATCGGACTGTCTCCTGCAACCTCGCCACCGTTGACGAGCGTCGCAGCAGGCGTCGGCGAGTCGGCTACAGGACCAACCCGGCAGCCGAAAGTGATGTGATCGTCGAAGCGGTCGTGGCCCCAGCTCCCCAAGATGACATCGAGCCAGACCTCGTGAACCCCGTTGTGGTGGTAGCAACTCGCGAAGTAAACGGCTAGAGCGGTGTCACCCTCGTAGATGTTGGCCCAGGTCCGGTCTGCTGGCGTGTTGCAGCATTGGCAAACGAACTCTCGTACCTGGCGGCTGCTCTCGTCAATTGTGAGGCTCACGACGGGAAGATTAGTGAAGTGTCAACGACGGTCGAAAGTGAACCCCCTAGCGACGGCGCGACTGGTGAGGATCCAGCCAGCGGAGCCTCGCCATCCCGTCGCCGTCGACCCGCCCTTGTGGGAGCGGGCCGTCGTCGGGGCCGCCACGTCAAGACGGCCTTGACGCACGGACGGACGCTGGCGGCCCCGGCGGTGGTCTGCTCGGCTCGTCCCGGGTCGTCGGCGGCGGGATGGCCCACCGCAACCACCCCCGACCGTAACCCGCCGACGGACCCCGGCCATCCTGGAGCCGGAGCGCCCCCGCCGGAGGCGCAGTAACAGCGACCCCGCGACCGCCGGCAGCTCGCCGACGTGGCCGGAGTGCGCTCCCTCACGCCGCGCGGGCTCGTGGCCGCGCGGCCCGGCCGGCTGCCGGCCCAACCACTCACCGGTCAACGGCCTATCGTGCTGCGGCGGCCACCGGGCTCCCCGCTCTCCGCGCCAGCCGCCAGGCGTGTTGCGTGGCCGGCGTGGAGCGTCAGCGGAGCGACGGACGCGCGCCCAGGCGGCGGCGCGTGCGGCCCGTTCAGGGCCGCCTTGATAGACGTACAGAAAGTCCTCCCACACCGCCGGCAGCCGGCCGCCCCACCTCCATCCGGCGACATCACGGCGGGTTGACGTGTCGGCACGCGGTGCTACTCTGGCGCTCGTCGAGCACGTCAGCGCGGCCTTCCTGCCGAATCGCTGGACTCGACCTCGGAGATGCCGAGCGGCCTTCCTGCCGCTGATGCGGGTCACATCCCGCCGGCTCCCGGTCGCACCGGCCGCCGTGCCGGTTCGCCGAATCCACTGAGCGGCGCAGCACGGCTTCACTGCCGTCCACGATGGTCCGGATTCGCAAACCTACACGGGGTGGGGACAGCCTGCGGCGACCGCTCGGATGCTGACATCCCAGACTCCCCACCCGTGCCGACCATCGTCACCAGCTCGATGAGCGCGAGAGGACACGACCATCGGCGGGACGTGGCACCACCACGAACCCGCCCTCCGGCGTCAGCCGCCCTCCCGGCGGTGCCAGGAGACACGACGAACACCACCAGCGGACCAACGTCCACGGCTGGTGGTGCTTCGCCTCCCGTCCCTGCCACCCCCGAAGGAGAAGACCGTGTCCACCCCGCTCACCCTGTACCGGCCCGACCCCGCCGTCGGCCGGATCGCCCAAGCCCTGCACCGCGCTGCCACGCCGAAGTTCTCCGGCTGGCTTGAGCACACCTCCGCTGCCGGCGGCTGTGCCCGGCCAATCCGCCTCGCCGGCACCATCGCGGCCGTCGAGACGACCACCGGCCGCATCGCCGGCCAACTCCGAACCGACGAACTACCCGACCAAGCGCTCTACAAGGCGTGCGGCAACCGCCGCGAATCGCAGTGCCCGGACTGCGCCTGGGTCTATGCCGGTGACGCCTACCAGGTGGTCCGCTGCGGCCTGACCGGCGGCAAGGGTGTACCCGACTCGGTCGCCCGGCACCCGGTCGTCTTCGCCACCCTCACCGCCCCGTCCTTTGGCGCGGTTCATCACCGGCACGTCGCCCGCCACACCTGCGCCACCCGGCAGCGCTGCGACTGCCGGCCCGCTCCCTGCCGCGCCCGAAGTGCCGCCGGCACCTGCCAGCACGGGCAGCCCGCGGCGTGCTTCGCCCGCCACGACTCCGACGATCCGCAGCTCGGACAGCCGTTGTGCCTGGACTGCTACGACCACGACCACCAGGCCGTCTGGAACTACTTCTCGGGCGAACTGTGGCGGCGCACCAAGCAGGCCATCGAACGGCACCTTGCCGCGCTGTGCCGACGTCGCGGCATCCCCTTCGTCCAGGTTGTCACCGGCTCCGGCAAGGTGCGCCGGGTGCCGCCGGTGCGGGTGTCGCACGGCAAGGTCGCCGAAATGCAGAGAAGGGCTGCCGTGCACTTCCACGCTCTGCTCCGCCTCGACGGTGTCGGCCCTGACCCGGATGCGCTCGTGCCGCCGCCGGCCGGCATCACCGTCGACGACCTGGAGGCTGCAATACATGCCACCGCGCGGCAGATCGTCGTCGCCACGCCTCCGCACCCTGACCGGCCGCAGGGCTGGATGGTGGCCTGGGGCGAGCAGGTCGACGTGCGACGAATCAACGCCGCGAACGGCGAGTTGACCGATGGCAAGGTGGCCGCCTACCTGGCCAAGTACGCCACCAAGGCCACCGAATCCACCGGGCGCTCCTTCGTCCGACTCACCCCAGCCACCATTGACGACTACGGCGATCCGGAAGGCGACCACCTCGCCCGCCTCATCGACGCTTGCTGGCACCTCGGACGGCCCGTGGGCACCGACACCGCCGGCGGTGCCACAACGGCCGACGACCGTCAAGACAGCCTTGACACCCAACCGAACGGCTACGTCGGGCTGCGCCGCTGGGCGCATATGCTCGGCTTCGGCGGCCACTTCCTCACCAAGGCACGCCGCTACTCCGTCACCTTCGGCCTGCTCCGCGACACCCGCGCCACCTACCGCCGCGAAGAGGACGACGAACCACTAGACACGATCACCATCAGCACCCTTACCTACAGCGGGTCCGGCTGGCTCACTGAAGGTGACGCCCTGCTTGCCAACACCGCCGCAAGTCAGCGACGTGAGAGCAGACGCATCGGCCGGGTAGAACTCGCCCACGAAGCCTGGCTCACCGAGGCCGCCGCATGAACCACGCCCTCCGCCCTCGCTGGTATTCGCCCGCCGAGGTCGCCGTCCTGCTCGGCTTCGGCATCTCCAAGGTCAAGATGAAGATCGCCACCGGCGAACTGCGCTCCATCAAGGACGGCAAGTACCGCCGCATCCTCCCCGAATGGGTCGACGACTACATCCGCGAACAGGTCGAGCGCCAGGAGGCCGCCTGATGCCCGGACGCGCACGAGCCAACGGCGAAGGCTCCATCTTCCCCTACCGCAACGGCTTCGCCGCCTACGTCTGGGTCACCAAGCCCGACGGCAAGCGCACCCGCAAGTACGTCTACGGCAAGACACGAGAGGCCGTCCACGACAAGTGGATCAAGCTGCACCAGCAGGCGAAGCAGGGTCTGGTGGCGACCAGCGTCCCCACGGTCGGCACCTTCCTCACCTACTGGCTGACCGAGATCGTCCAGCCGAACCGGGCACCCCTGACCTACGCCACCTACGAAACCTTCGTCCGCCGCTACATCTCCCCCGGCCTCGGAGCGAAGCGGCTCGACCGCCTCCAGTCCCGCGACGTGCAGACCTGGATCAACCAGGTCGCCCGGACCTGCCAGTGCTGCGCCCAGGGCAAGGATGCCGCCCGGCCGAAGCACAAGCGCCGCTGCTGCGCGGTCGGCCGCTGCTGCCAAGCAGTCCCGTCGACGCGCACGGTCAGTGACATCCGGGCGGCACTTCGGGCCGCCCTGACCCATGCCCAGGCCGAAGACCTCATCACCAAGAACCCGGCCGTGGCGGTCACCCTGGCCACCGTCCGCCGTCGACGAGGCAAGTCGTGGTCGAGCGACGAGGCACGCACGTTCCTCGAATCGGCCCGTGCCGACGATGACCCGCTCTACGCCGCCTATGCCCTGGTCCTCGTGACCGGCCTGCGCAAGGGCGAAGCCCTCGGGCTGACGTGGGAGAACGTCGACTTCGACGCTGGGGAGCTGACGATCGGTCGTCAACTGCAACGCGTGCGCGGGCAACTCCTGCACCGCGACACCAAAACTCAAGCATCCGATGCCATGCTGCCCCTGCCCGACATCTGCCTGACCGCTCTCAAGGTCAGACAACAGCAGCGCGATGAGGCTGAAGCAGCGGCCGGAAAGGCGTGGCACGAGACCGGACTCGTATTCACCACCCGCTACGGCACACCCATCGAGCCGCGCAACTTCCAACGGTCGTGGCAGGCGAGATGCGAGAAGACCAACGTCACGCCGATCACCGTCCACGACGCCCGCCGCACCTGCGCCACGCTGCTGGCCGACCTCGACGTCCACCCCAGAGTCGCCATGCAGGTGCTGAGGCACGCCCGCTTCTCCGTGACGATGGAGATCTACACGCAGGTATCCAACAAGGCGACCAGAGATGCCCTCAAACGCCTCGGCGATTCACTCGGCCACTGACGCCGTTGCTGTACTTAGCTGCTGTACGACAGCAGAAAGGCCACCTCCCGAACTCGGGAAGCGGCCTCTGACTTGCGAAAACTGAGAGTGGGCGATGCTGGTATCGAACCAGCGACCTCTTCGGTGTGAACGAAGCGCTCTCCCACTGAGCTAATCGCCCTCAGCGACACTGACTCTACCCGATCGTGGAACCGGACCGGAAATCCGGGGTCAGTGCGTCGCGAGGTAGTGCATCGCCTCGGCGATCACGTCGATGCCGAGGCTGTACTTGAGGGACAGCCAGACCACTGTGGCGACGAAGACGAGGCCGACGGAGCCGAGCACGATTCGCACGCCGAGTGACTGTCGCGTCACCCACTGCGTCCAGCCGTGGACGTGTCGGCGGGTGAAGCCGAGCAGCCGGCGCGCCCAGTGGTATTCGACGGCCCAGATGCCCAGCCCGGCGATGACCAGCAGCCAGCCCGGCCCGGGTAGCGGGATGAGGGCGATGCCGATGGTCACCACGAGCGCCCCGGCGATCGCAATGAAGATCTTGAGTGCGATGCGGCCGGTGGGGTTGGCTCGGATGAGGTCGAGGGTCATCGAGATCCGTTCACGCCAGCGTGGTCGGCGCGGCCGGTCCGCGACGACGAGGATCCCACCGGCACGGCCGGCATCGAGCCCCGGCCGATCGGCCCGTTCGGGCTGTTCCATCGGCACTTCGTACCCCCGCTTTTCGGCTACTCGGACCGCGACGTTCGGCGGGCCGGGCGCTGTCGCCGGATCCACTGAGGATCGCTTCGCCACCATTTCACCCCCCAGTGTCGCTCGGGCCCGTCACTGCAACGCCCGACTGGACGTTACCGGAGTAAGTCGACGACTGAGCCACCCGATACCGGGCGGGATCACGCACTGGGCAGAACCGGAAATCCTACATGAATGCTCACATTCACGCGGCCTTTCCGTCCCCCTTCCCACCACTGGGTGAAGTCAGCGTATGGCGGAGCGTAGCCAGGAGTAGCACCTGAGTATGGGAAAAGCGGGACACGCGCGTTCCGCAGCGGTGCCGGGGGGAGAACGTCCATGAGTGTCATCCGACCGACGACCGTAGAGGTCGAGACGTCGCTAAGGCTCGTCGCGCCTGACGCCACCGCCTTGCCGGTGCGTGCCAGTCTGCGTTACGACCCTGCTGACCCGTATGCGGTCCATGTCCTGTTCCATGCCGAATCGGCCGGGGGCGAGGCGGTGAGTTGGTCGTTCGCTCGCGAACTTCTGGTCACCGGCCTGGACGAGCCGGCCGGCATCGGGGATGTGCGGGTCTGGCCCTGGGCCACACCGCGCGGCGATTTCGTCGCGCTGGCCCTCTCGTCACCGGACGGCAACGCCCTCTTCGAGGTGCCGCGCAGCGTCCTGGTGCGTTTCCTTCGACGGACGTACGTCGTCGTCCCGCGCGGCCGTGAGGCCGAGCACCTGGACGTCGACACGGCGGTGACCCGGCTGCTCGCCGGTCGCTGACCGCCCGAAAGAGCAACACCGGCCAACCCGGGGCCGCGCGGATCTGCCGAGTCCGCGCGGCCCTGGCACACCTGGGGGTACGCGGACAGCCTCACCCGGGCCAGCCGGTGCTCAGCCGTGCGTGGTGATGCCTCCGTCGACGGGAATGACCGCGCCGGTGAGGTACGCGCCGGCGCGCGAGGCGAGGTAGATGGCGGTTCCGGCCATGTCCTCCGGGCGCCCGATGCGGCCCAGCGGCACCTGCTGCTCGATGGCGGCCCGGCTCGCCGGGTCGTCGAGTGCGAACGCCATCATCTTGCTCTCGAACGGTCCGGGCGCGATCGCGTTGACGGTGATCTGCTCGCCGGCCAGTTGGTGGGCCAGGCTGCGGGTGAGCATGTGCACGGCGGCCTTGGTGGCGGAGTACGCGTACACCTCCATCCACGGCACCCGGATGCCGTCGATCGACCCGATGTTGATCACGCGGGCCGGGTCGTCGGCGTTGGCGGCGGCGCGGAGCGCCGGCAGCAGCGCGGTGGTGAGCCGGAAGACGGCCTTGACGTTGACCGCCCAGAGCTTGTCGAACGCGGCCTCCGGGTAGTTCTCCAGCGGCGCGCCCCAGGTGGCACCCGCGTTGTTGACCAGCACGTCGAGCCGGTCGAAGCGTTCACGCACGGCGGCGGCGAGCGTCTCGGCGCCGGTGTCGTCGCTCAGGTCGGCGGGGATGGCCTCGCAGCGACCCTCGGCGGAGAGTTCCTTGGCGACCGCCTCGCACACGTCGGCCTTGCGGGACGAGATGACGACGTGCGCGCCGGCACGGACGAAGCCCTGGGCGATCATCAGGCCGATCCCCCGCGACCCGCCGGTGACCAGGACCGTCTTGCCTTCGACCGAGAACAGTTGAGTCATGCCCATCCCATCGCGTGTCGGCGGGGCCGCCGGCCGGTCGGTCGACCGACGGTGCGTCGGCCGGACCGTCGGACCGAACAGCGCTACCGCCGGGTAACGTAGCCCGGTCGTGGGACCACGACAAGCCCGCGCCGACGCGTTGACTCCGGCGCGCAGACCGACCGGGATGCGATGACCTGCGGTTCGGGCTACCGTCGCAGGCGATGGTCTCCACCGATCCCGCCCCCGCGTCATCGATCGGAACGGCGTCACCCGTGCCCGACGAGATTGCCACGTTCGCGCTGGCCGACCTCTCCGGTTCCCCGGGCTGGCGTCGACCGGTGATCGTCGAACGGGAACTGCTGATCCTCACCACGCGTGGGCACGGCGACGCCGAACTCGACTTCCACCTGCTCCCCTGTCGGCCCGGCACGCTGCTGCGGGTCCGCGCCGGCCAGGTGCTGCGCTGCGCCGGCCGGCAGTTCGACGCCACAGTGGTCGCGTGGGCACCCGAGGCGTTGCGCGGTTTCGGCGTCGAACTGGACACACCGGTGACCTGGCGGCAGTTGGCCGGTGAGGACGAGGACGCGGTGATCAGCGAGGTGAGCCAACTGGCTGTGGACTGTCAACGGCACCCCGACAGCCTCACCGCCCGCGCGCTGCTCCGTCACCAACTGGCCGTGCTGCTGCTGCGGCTGGCCCTGGCGAACGCCGACCGGTCGACGCCCCGACCCGAGGACGAGACGTTCCACAGGTTCCGGCGGGAGGTGGAGCACGGCTACCCGCACACCCGGCGGGTGGAGGACTACGCGGCCAGCCTCCGCTGCTCGGTGCGGACCCTGACCCGGGCCTGCCTGGCCGTCACAGGTCGCAGCGCCAAGCAGGTCATCGACGAGCGGGTCGCGTTGCAGGCCGGCCGGCTACTCGCCGCGACCGACCAGCCGATCGCCCAGATCGGTCGGCACCTCGGCTTCTCCGAACCCACGAACTTCGGCCGCTTCTTCACCCGGGAGGTCGGGGTCAGCCCCGGCGCGTTCCGCGCCGCCAGGGATCAGCCCGCCGCCCGGGTGGTCCGGCCCCGGCCTCCGGCCGAGCCCACCGGTGCCAACGGCGGCAGGTTCCGCGCCGTCGGCACGACGAACGGCGGCCACGCCACGCGACGCGGGTCGCCCAGCGCACCGGCGGGCGACACCGGCCGGGCATGATGGCACTGTGCAGATCTCCGCGCGCGGCGACTACGCGGTACGGGCAGCGCTGAGCCTCGCCACCGCGTACCCCTCGCTGCTGTCCACCCAGGCCATCGCGGCGGAGCAGGACATGCCCCGCAAGTTCCTGGAGGCGGTCCTGGCGGACCTGCGCCGGGCCGGCATCGTGCGTGCCCAGCGCGGCGCCGAGGGCGGCTACACCCTGGCCCGGCCGCCGCGCGAGGTGACCGTCGGCGCGGTGCTGCGCGCGGTGGAGGGGCCGTTGGCCGGGGTACGCGGGCTGCGCCCCGAGGAGACCCGCTACGAGGGCTCGGCGGAGAACCTGCCCGGCCTGTGGGTGGCGGTTCGTGCCGCCGTGCGGCGGGTCGTCGACGAGGTGAGCCTCGCCGAGATCGTCAGCGGTCGACTGCCCGCCCACGTCCGCAAGCTCACCGCGATGCCCGACGCCTGGGAGCCCCGTTGACCGTCGCGTCACAACGTCCGTACCACCTCCGGGGTGCTGAGCCGGGGCAGCCGGTCACCTGACGGGTCCGGGCCGGAACGGCCCACGTTCATGATCAGCATCGCCTCGTGCCGCCCGTCGGGAAAGAACTCCCCTGTCACACCGGTGGCGTCGAACCCGGCCATCGGGCCGGCGGCGAGCCCCGCCGCGCGGACCCCGACGATCAGGTAGCCGATCTGCAGGGTCGCGTTGAATCGGGCCTGCTCGACGCGCGCCGCCCGGTCCGCGAGCCAGTCCCGGGCCTGCGGGCGGTACGGATAGAGCTCCGGCAGCCGCTGGTGGAAGTCCACGTCGGCGGCGAGGATCGCGGTCAGCGGGGCGCTGGCCGTCTTGGCCCGGTTGCCGCTGGACAGGTACGGCAGCAGCCGGGCCCGGGACTCCGGCGAGCGCAGCAGCAGCACCCGCAGCGGCTGACCGTTGTACGCGGTCGGCCCGTACCGGACGAGGTCGTGGATCGCCGCGACCTGCGCGTCGGTGACCGGCTCGTCGGTGAACGTGTCTGCTGTTCGGGCCTTGCGGAACAGCAGGTCCTGGGCGGCCCGGTCCAACGCGAGCAGGTCCGGCGCGCGCAGCGCTCGCGGCTCGGCCACGCCTGTCCCGGGATGCTCCACGGTGGTCATGCCGACACCAGTGTCGACGCCGCGTACGCGCTGACCGGCCGGGGCAGGCCGTAGTGCTCGCGCAGCGTCCGGCCGGTGTACTCGGTGCGGAACAGGCCGCGGGCGCGCAGGACCGGCACCACGTGGTCGACGAAGTCGGCGAGCCCGCCGGGCAGGTGCGGCGGCATGATGTTGAACCCGTCGGCGGCGCCCTGGGTGAACCACAGCTCGATCTGGTCGGCGATCTGCTCGGGGGTGCCGGCGACCACCCGGTGGCCCCGGCCGCCGCCGAGCCGGCCGATCAGCTGGCGGATGGTGAGCTGCTCCCGGCGGGCCAGGTCGGTGACGAGCTGGTAGCGGCTCTGGTGGGCCTGCACACTGTCGGTGTCGGGCAGCTCCGGCAGCGGCCCGTCCAACGGCAGGCCGGTGAGGTCGACGCCGAGGATCCCGGAGAGCTGGGCGAGGGCGTAGTCGGGGACGATCAGCTCTTCCAACTCGGCGGCCAGCGCCCGCGCCTCGGCCTCGGTGCCGCCGATCACCGGTGCGATGCCGGGCAGGACCTTCACCAGGTCCGGGTTCCGGCCGGCGGCGGTGACCTGCCGACGCAGCTCCGCGTAGAAGCCCTGCCCGTCGGCGAGGGTCTGCTGGGCGGTGAAGACCGCCTCGGCGTAGCGGGCGGCGAAGGCGATGCCGTCCGGTGACGAGCCGGCCTGCACCAGCAGCGGTCGACCCTGCGGCCCGCGGGGGATGTTCAGCGGGCCGCGGACCTGGAACTCCGGCCCTCGATGGGCCACCTCGTGCACCCGGTCGGTGTCGGCGAACACCCCGGCCGTGGTGTCGAAGACCAGAGCGTCGTCCTCCCAGCTGTCCCAGAGCTTGATCGCGACGTCGACGAACTCGGCGGCCCGCCGGTACCGGTCGGCGTGCGCGGGGTGGCTGTCCCGGTTGAAGTTGACCGCCTCCCGTTCCTGGGCTGAGGTGACGATGTTCCAGCCGACCCGGCCGCCGCTGAGATGGTCCAGCGACGCGAACTTGCGGGCGGTGTGGAACGGCTCGTTGTAGGTGGTGGAGACCGTGGCGATGAGACCGACGTGCTCGGTCACCGCGGCGAGCGACGCGAGCAGCGTCAACGGTTCGAAGACGGCCTGGATGTTGTGTCGGGGGTTCGGCCCGACCGACAACCCGTCGGCGAGGAACAGCGAGTCGAGGGTGCCGCGTTCGGCGATGCGGGCCAGCTCCTGGAAGTGCCGCACGTCGGTGACCCGCCGTGGATCGGTGCGGGGGTGCCGCCAGGCGGCCTCGTGGTGGCCGACGCCCATCAGAAACGCGTTGAGGTGCAGGGTACGGGTCATTGGTGTCCGTCCTATCCGGCGGAGACGTCGACGCGCCACGTGGAGAAGCGACGTTCGAGGGCGACGAGGAGCTGGTTGACGACCAGGCCGATCGCGGAGATCGTGATGATCCCGGAGTACATGTCGGCGATGGCGAAGTTGTACTGCGCGTAGTTGATGAGGTAGCCCAGGCCGGCCTTCGCGCCGACCATCTCGGCCGCGACGAGCACGAGGATCGAGTACGCCCCGGCCAGTCGTACGCCGGTGAAGATCGTCGGCACCGCCGCCGGCAGGATCACCTTCTGGAACAACCGCAGGTGGTTCAGCCCCATCGAGCGGGCCGACCGGATCAGCAGCGGGTCGACGCCCTTCACCCCGGCGATGGTGTTCAGCAGGATCGGCCAGGAGCACGCGTACAGCACCAGGGCGATCTTCGAGGTCTCCCCCAGCCCGAGGATGAGCACGAACACCGGCAGCAGGGCCAAGGCGGCGGTGTTGCGGAACACCTCCAGCAGCGGGCTGAGCAGCTCCGCGAGCGGCCGGTACCAGCCGATCAGCAGCCCGAGCGGGATGGCGGTGAGCACCGCCAGGCCGAGCCCGGCCAGGGACCGGGTGAGGCTCGCCCCGACGTGCTCGGCGAGCTGCCCGCTGCGCAGCAACTCCCACCAGGCCACCAGCACCTCGGACAGCGGGGGCAGGAAGACCCGGTCCACCAGCCCCAGCCGGGGTGCCCCCTCCCAGATCGCGGCGAGCGCGGCGATCGCGACGCTGCGGTGCAGCACCTTCCCGCCGACCCCGAGCAGCCGGCCCGCCCGTCCAGGGATGACACGGTCGGGTACGGGGGCCGCGCTCACCAGTCGGGCGGGACGTTCGGCGATGTCAACCAACGCGGGCCTCCTCGGTGTGGCGTACGCCGGTGCCCTCGGCCGCCTGGGCGGCCCGCACCTCGTCGCGCAGCAGGGTCCAGATCTGGTGCCGGTGGTGCCGGAACGCGTCGGTGGAGCGGACGTCCTCGACCGCGTCCCGGTCACCGAGGTCGATGTCGATGACCTGTTTGAGCCGTCCCGGTCGGGAGGTCAGCACCGCCACCCGCTGACCGAGGTAGACAGCCTCGTCGATGCCGTGGGTGATGAACACGACGGTCTTGCCGGTGCGGGCCCAGATCCGCACCAACTCGTCCTGCAACGAGTCCCGGGTCTGCGCGTCCAGGGCGGCGAACGGCTCGTCCATCAACAGCACGTCCGGGTCGTACGCGAGACTGCGGGCGATGGCGACCCGCTGTTTCATCCCGCCGGACAACTCGTGCGGGTAGCGGTCGGCGAAGCCACGCAGGCCGACCAGGTCCAGGTGGTGTTCGATCAGGGCCTGCCGCTCGGCCCGGGGCACGCCCTTGGCCTCCAGTCCGAACGCGACGTTGCCGGCTGCGGTACGCCAGGGCAGCAACGCGTACTGCTGAAAGACGATGCCCCGGTCCAGCCCGGGGCCGGTGACGGGCCGACCGTCGACGAGGACCTGCCCCGAGGTGGGCTGGGTGAGCCCGCCCAGCAGGTCGAGCAGGGTGGACTTGCCGCAGCCGCTGGGGCCGACGACGACCAGGAACTCGCCGGGGCGTACCCCGAGGGTCACCTGGTCCAGCGCGGTGACCGCGCCGGCGCCGCCACGCCGGCTGGCGCGGACTCCGAAGGTCTTGCTCACGCGGTCGAAAAAGATCTTGTCGGTGGTCACGCGCCGCCCCCGTCCACGAAGGGGTTGAACCGGTTGGTGTAGATGTCGGCGGGCTTGGGCCGGTCGCCCCTGAGCTCACCCTCGGCGACGAGCCAGTCGATCCAGGTGCCGAACTCCTGCTCGCTGATCACGCCACCCCGGCCGGCGACGCCGCTGCTCTTCCAGTACGCGACGAGCGACGGGTCCTCGTTGCGGCCCCGCTTGCCGATGATGTCCCGCATCCGGGCGACCACCGTCTCCCGGGGTTGGGTGCGGGCCCACTCGATGGCCTTGCCGACACCGGTGACGAACGCCTTGACTGTCTCCGGGTTGCGTTTGACGAAGTCGTCGCGGAAGACGTACGTGCCACCGCTGAACGCGCCGAGCAGCTCGTAGTCGGTGAAGATGGTGCGGATGCCGCCGCTGGCCACCGCCTTGTCCCGGATCACCCCGCCGAGCACCGCGACGTCGATCTGCTTCTGCCGCAGCGACTGCTCGGTATTGACCGGGGGCAGGGCGACCAACTCGACCTGCTTGACCTCGGCGGGGCTGAGGCCGCCCCGGGCGAGCCAGGTCTTGAGCACGGCCTCGGCGTGCGCGCCGAGGGTGTTCATGCCGACCTTCCTGCCGAGCAGGTCGCGAGGATTGCGGATCGGGCTGTCGTCCAGCACGTAGTAGCCCTGGAAGGTCTGCGCGTCGGAACCGTAGTAGCTGACCACGGCGGTGATCGGCGCGTTGGCGGCGGCGAGTTTGACGATGGCGCCGTTGAACGCGCCGCCGAAGTCGCTCTGTCCGGTGGCGGTGGCCTGGATGTCCTGCGGGCCGCCGGTGACGTTGCCGATCCAGTTGAGCGTGACGTCGCCGAGGTAGCCGAGGTCGGCGGCGAGTTCGGGCAGCGTGACCTGACCGACGGAGCCCTGGTAGCGCAGCTCCGTGGTCTGCTTGCCGCCGGCCGTGGCGTCACCACCGCAGCCGGTCGCGCCGGTGAGCAGGGTCAGCGTGGTGACGGTGGCGAGGGCGCGCAGGATCGCGCGACGGGGTGGGGACATGAGGAGTCTCCTGATCTGTCCACGATGGGAACGAGGACGCCCGGATGAGGGCGCGAAGGCACGCTGCTCCGCGTTGAGCGGGCGGGCGGTGGGAGTGCGGCGCTGGAACCGAGCCGGATGGACCGGTCAGCTCAACAGAGCGCGCTCGCGTGCCGGACCAGGTCGACGTGCACACGAGCGGTGAGGAGAAGCTCATCCCGCTGCGACATGACCTCATGCTGCCGGGGCCGGGACCGAGCGGTCAACGCTCTTCCAGAAGGTGAGACTTGGATCGCCGCCGATGTTGCGAAGCGCCTTCAACAGCGTTTACCGCACCGAAACACCTATCTGTTGAATAGGGATTGCGAGCGTGTGGCCGACACTGTCCAGGACGGACAGCGAAAGGGTTTCAAAGGTCGCCGGTCCGGGAATGTTCAATCTCGACACGGCAGGGAACGGTGACGAGGGGAGACCTCCGATGGGCCTCATGTTTCGCAAGCGCAAGAAGTACGGACCGATCATCCTGAACTTCACCGAGAACGGCTTCTCCTCGTGGAGCATCAAGATCGGGCGCTGGTCCTGGAACTCCAAGGCGCGGGCGCACCGGGTCGACCTGCCGGGTCCGCTGTCGTGGAAGCAGGACAAGGCCCGGTCGTAGCATCCCGGGAGTCGAGCGGGGTGCCGGTGATTCACCGGCACCCCGCTCGGCGTCTGGACCGGGCCGGCGTCGCGCTCAGCGCGCCAGCGTGATGATCTCGTCGCCGGCCAGCCTGCCCGCCTCGCGGTCACGGCGTACGTCGCCCGCGTCGAGCAGGTCGGTGAGTGCCCGGTTGGCGTCGGCGGCACGGTAGACGGTGGCGGTGAGCGTGTGCCGGCGCAGCTCGGTGACCGGCCGTGAACCGCCCCGGCGCAGCTCTTCCAACAGCTCGCGGGCCAGCGGTTCGAGTTCGGGATCGCCGACCACACCGACAGTGACGCCCATCGGGTCCTGCGGGTCGCGGTAGCGCACGTCGAGATCCGCGCCGACCGCCCAGAGCGCGTCGCGGACGGCCTCCAGGCTCCGGTCGGAGCGGCTGCCGAACGCGATCACACCGGCGGCTTCGCCGTCGGGCAGCACCGGTGCCACCTCGGCGACCAGGGGGAAGCCGGCGGAGACGAGCGCGTCGCGAGCGCTGTCACCGGTGTGCAGCAGCAGCTCCCCGGCCCGGCCGTTGGCCGCGGCGGCGAGGAGCTTCGGCGTCACCGCGCCGGGCAGCTCCACGAAGGAGAACAGCGGGGCACCGGCCGCCCCGGCGGCCTTCACCGCGACCGGAAGCCGGCAAGGGTCACCGGTGAGCAGGTGCACGGTGACCTCGGCGGCACTGGTGGCGATCATCCGGCCCGACCAGGATCTCAGGCAGTGGATCACTTCGAGGCACGGGGAGCTGGACATGGCGACGGTCGGGAACATCGCG